>NZ_JBEHFW010000003.1:0-232853 GCF_040225475.1 Corynebacterium sp. KPL2861 | reverse complement strand
GTCATCTTTGCCACGGACGTTGGCGTGCGCGACCGCGAGCGCTTCGCGGGCAAACCCGTCATCGAATCCGGCGTCAAGCGGGCCATCAACGAGCCCGGCAAGATGCTCGACGAGGCCATCGCGGCGGCGAAGAACCCAAATGCCCGAAAGGTCTCTGGCACCGCCTCTTCCTCCTCCGCCGAAGAAGAAGGTAAGTCGCTGGGTTGGGGCAAGCGCATCCAGCAGGCGATTATGACCGGTGTGTCCTACATGGTGCCGTTCGTTGCCGCCGGCGGCCTTCTCTTGGCCCTCGGATTCCTCTTCGGCGGCGCCGATATGGCCAATGGCTGGCAGGCGCTTTCCACGGATTACTCCCTATCCAACCTGCCGGGCAATGACATCATCGTCGACGGTGAGACGATGTCGTTCGAGCATTCCGGCTACTCGCTTTATATAGGCGCGGTGCTTTTTGCCATCGGCCAGGCCGCAATGGGCTTTATTGTCGCCGCACTTTCTGGCTATATCGCCTACGCCCTGGCCGGGCGCCCTGGTATTGCGCCGGGCTTTGTCGGCGGTGCTATCGCTGTGACCCTCGACGCGGGCTTCATCGGTGGCCTGGTCACCGGTTTGTTGGCCGGCTTCATCGCCCTCTGGATTGGCAATTGGAAGGTCCCGCGCTGGCTCGGTTCCCTCATGCCGGTGGTCATCATTCCGCTTTTGACCTCCCTCGTCGTTGGCCTGTCGATGTACCTGCTCTTGGGCGCCCCACTGGCCGCGCTGATGGAGGGCCTGCAAGATTGGCTGTCTTCCATGTCTGGGTCTTCTACCGTAGTGCTCGGCATCATCTTAGGCCTGATGATGTGCGTCGACCTGGGCGGCCCAGTCAACAAGGCCGCATACCTCTTTGCCACCGCGGGGTTGTCCACCGGCGACGCAGCCTCCATGCAAATCATGGCCGCTGTCATGGCCGCCGGCATGGTGCCGCCCATCGCACTGTCCTTGGCAACCTTCATTCGCAAGTCGCTATTTACCCCTGCCGAGCAGGAAAACGGTAAGTCCGCCTGGTTGCTCGGCCTATCCTTCGTCTCCGAAGGCGCCATCCCCTTCGCCGCGGCCGATCCGTTCCGCGTCATCCCTTCCATGATGGCTGGTGGCGCCGTGACGGGTGCTATTTCCATGGCGCTGTCGGTCGAGTCGCGCGCCCCGCACGGTGGTGTCTTCGTCGCCTTCGCCATCGATCCGTTCTGGGCCTACCTAGTCGCAATCCTCGCCGGCGTGGCGGTATCCACCGTCGCGGTCTTGGCCATGAAGCAATTCTGGCCCAATAAGACCGTCCAGCAAGCTGCGCAAAAGGCTGCTCCAGAGACCAAAACCGGTTCCCAGAACGTGGCGGCATAAACCAAACGCTCGTACACTGGATCACGATAAATTAACTACAGAAAGGATAATTTCCATGGCTTCCAAGACTGTAAAGGTGGGCTCCTCTGTAGGACTGCACGCACGTCCTGCCTCCATCATCGCTGACGCCGCTGGCGAATACGACGAGGACATCTTCCTGAGCCTCGTTGGTGAAGAAGATGACGATAACGAGACCGACGCCGCTTCTTCCCTGATGATCATGGCCCTCGGTGCCGAGCAGGGCGACGAGGTCACCGTTACCTCTGATAACGAAGAAGCCGTTGAGAAGATCGCCGGCCTCATCGAGCAGGATCTCGACGCTTCCTAAACGCTGCTGCTCAAAACTAGCGTTTAAGCACGACTCGTACGCTCCTCGCCTTGACAGCGGGGAGCTTTTGCGATCCATAGGCGGGTTTCCCAGTGCCCATTGCGCCGGCTATTCAGCTCGCTCGCGTGGCGCATAAGCGCGGTCCCTAGGATTTTGACCCTGAACCTGTGGATCCGTGCGGGGTGCGGATCTTTTTGTGCTAATCCTCTTGTCCCGGATTCTTAGGATGGCGGCCTGTCGTTTTCGTTCGGGCTGCCGGGGTTCGTGGCCCACGGCGGAAGCCAGCGGACCTTTCCTTGTATTCGGGCCAATCGCCCGCGCCGCGGCGGGGCCTGCGGGTCATCATCGTTGACGCCGTTATGGTACGGGCAACAAGTAGCGAGGTTAGCGGCATTAGTATTGCCACCGTGCTGCCAGCTTTCTAGGTGGTGGATCTGGCACTCATCGGCAGGATAATTGCACTTTTCCCAGGGGCATACCGGATTGACGGCGGCTGCCATCAAGCGCTGCTTCGCATTGGCAAACCGGGACGTGCGGTACAAGTTGACCGGCCCTTCAACGGGATGCACAAGCGTGATGTATCCGTGATCGCTTAAGACGCGGCTCGCGAGGTCGGCACCGCTGATGCGCGAGCCATTGGTAAGCTGCAGGGTTATTTCCTCGCCATCGCCATCAACGATGCGGTCGAGCTCGTCCAAGGTGATGACCACCTGCGTGGTCGCAGTGGTGCGCGCCCCAGACTTCCCGCCGAAGAAGATGGACTTGACCGATTCCAATGGGCGCTCGTTATCGAGGGCAGAGTGCATATCGGCGACGTCGGCGGATTCCCCGGTGATGGTCAACGACCACGGGCCGCGCGGCCGGCCGGTGATCCGCACGCCTTTCTTGGGAGTGCGGGGCGGCTGTAGCTCCCGCAAGAGGTCGCGCGCCCGCTTACGCAAGGCAGTGGCGCTTCCGCGGAACTCACATAACTCGGAGCGTATGGCCCAAGCATCGCGTTGGGTGCGAGCGCGCAGCGCGAACTTTTCGATGAGGCTGAGCACGTCGAGCGGGTGCGTCGTCGAGCGCGCCGTGCGTTGCTTGGCGCTAAAGGCACAGCGGCCAAAATAGACATCGCAAAGATGCACCACCTCGCGCGCGGCGATGTCGCTGGCGCCGCGCTGCACCAAGTCGCGCTCGCTTAAGCCCCGGGCGGCGGCGATGATATCCATACCTTGGCCCAGCGCGGTTAAATAACGGTCGAGTGCGTTCATGCCGCCTAGTACAACGCACAATCCGGCGCAACGGCGACCGCACGCACGAAGGCCTGTGGATTACGCTGCGAACCTTACCGCCACGGCGCTATTTCGCGGCGGGGTCAACAAAGTTATCCACAGATTTTAGTATTTAGCGTCGTGGCCTTCGCCCACGGTTTCGTACAGCCGCCGCATGATGGGATACGCAATGATGATGCCGACAGAGCCCCAGGCGATGCCCTCCAGGCTCACCCCTCCCACGGTCAGGGTCAGGTTGCCGATGCCCGCGATCAAGGCCACCGCGGCCGCCGTCAGGTTCACCGGGTTATTGAAGTTGACCTCATTATCGATCCAAATGCGCACGCCCAACATGCCGATAAGACCGTAAAGCACGAGGGTGGCCCCGCCGAGCACGCCGGTGGGAATGGAGAAAATCAGCGCACCGAACTTCGGGACGAAGGCCAGCAGGATGGCGGTGAAGGCGGCGACCCAATACGCGGCGATGGAATAGACGCGCGTGGCGGCCATAACGCCGATATTCTCTGCAAACGTTGCAACCCGATTCCACTACCAGTGGTTTCACAGTTCCGCAGGTCAGAACCGTCCGAGCATTCAGGTTATTCCGGCCATTCCAGGGGTTCCGGCGTGGCTTGCGGGATTTTTGCGGGATCCTGAGGGTGTCCCCCCGCTACCCGCGTTGTGTTCTGCCTTGCGAGCTGGGCGGCTTAGGATACTTTCGTACCCCCTGTGACACGAGATACTGGGAGTTGAATTATGGCTGAGCAGCATAAACCGCCAACCTGGAAAACCGTCCTGGCCTGGGCCTCCATCATCCTCGGGGTGCTGTTGGTGCTCGGAGGTCTCCTCAGCATCGGGAAGGGCGGTGTTGGAACCTTCATCGGTGCGGTCATCATGGGGGTCGCGATCATCTTGCCTGGCGGCTGGTGGATGTACTGTGAGAAGCACGACAGGGACGCTCTGCGGAAGCCGCGAAGGGGGTTGAGAATTACACGTTCTTGTCCGAAGCGGATCGTACCTGCTTGGTAAGCCGCCCGCCGCTGAGAAGGTCAACCGGCGGTGGCCTGTCATTGCCATCGGGTCCATCGTGGGGCTGGTTGTGGGGTCTGCGATTGTCCCGGCGACAGAGAGCGACGTACCCGAGAAGGAGCCTGTGGTGGAGACTCCTACGGCGATGCAGACCTGCGTTGTGGAGGTGACCTCAGAGGGGGCTGTGACCGCAGAGGTCACCCTGACCGAGGTGGTCACCCAGGAGGAGGAGCCAGAGCAGGTTGAGGAGCCGGTGGAAACCGCTGTCGAGGAGAGCAACGACACAGCTGCGGGGGACGTGGAGGAGGCTAACGCTCCGGCCCCTGTGGCGGATCCTGCTCCCGCCTATGAAGCTCCTGTCGCCCCGCCCCTGCAGCATCCACCTACTACAAGAACTGCGCAGCCGTGCGTGCTGCCGGTGCTGCTCCGCTCTACACAGACAGCTCCGGTAACAGCCGCGATCTCGACAAAGACGGCGACGGCGTGGCCTGCGAGTAGCCCCACCTAGAAAGGAACCCATCATGCAGTGCACCACTATCCGGCCCCTGGGCGTCTTGATCCCCGCTGCCCTGCTCCTGTCCGCGTGCAGCAGCGCTAATGAGGCCAAGGAGGACATCACCACGACTGCGGAAGCCGCTCCTTCCACCGAGGTGGCTGCGTCCTCGGACCCCACACTGGACACCATCAATGAAGGAGAGCCTTTCACCATCACCTGCGATGGTGATCGGACCTGCGACATTGACGTCACTATCAGCAACGTGGCTCTACATGACCAGTGTCCCCGAGTCGCCAGCTACGTAGACGCCCCACCGAGGAGCAGACCTATCTCACCTTTGACGCGGAGATCGCCGTCAATGAGTACTCCTGGTCGGATAACTTCTCCTTCACCACCGGCGACGCGAAAGTGCTCACGAAGGACGGATATTCGGAGCCGCTGGGCATCGCATTCGATTGCGAATCTTTGTCCCCCACAGGGGATAGCCTCACCCGCGTGGGTGAAAACAGCGCACGCAGAACGTCTACGCGGTACCTGCGAACGCGGAAAATCTCACCATCTCACCCCGAGGTGCGACGAAGGCTTGGGTACTGGATCTTCCGGGGGCTCCGGCCCCTGCTCAAGGTGATGACAACACCTCAAAGCTACCCGCGCAACCCGCCCAGCCGGTCGATGACGCCACGGCACCGCCTGCCCCGCCCGTACAGGACACCGGGCAGACCACCTCCCACTGCCTCACCGACCACACCCTTTACCAGCGTGGCACCACGGTATTCACCGACGGCACCACCGGATGGACGAAACAGTGCGCAGCGAAGTTCGACGCCGCCCTGTAGCCCCCTGCAAAACTCCTTACCTGCCCCTGACCTCATGCAAGCCAGGGGCGCTTTCGTACATATCTGACGTGAGGGGAATCTCTTCTTCTCGGTTGTGAAACCTGCGGCGCTACCCTACCATGATTGATATCCCAGTCACACTAGTTAAGGAGGGGACATTAGAATCAAAAGACTACTTGCGGTCAGCCTTAGCGCAGCGGTATTCGGCCCACTCACTACGATCCCCGCGCAGGCTGTTGACATGCCAGATCCTGCGGTTTGGGGCGCTTGCCCACAAGACGGAGCAAAAGACATTGGCAAGGTGATCCGCACATGGCACGGTGGCCCCTACGGGCCGCCAGAAAACCAGCTTGGCGCTGGCGACATCACCCTGAAATGCGGAACTGAGAACGTCGGATTCCGCCACATTGTCAACCGCCACGGCCCGCAGTGGCAAACACTCGCCGACATCGAGGGACGTAACTGGCGCGACATCGCAGACATGGCGCTCACCAAGAACATCACTAATCCCGATCAAACTGCCCCGCAAGATGGTGGCAAATGGTGTGTCAGCTCAGAGATCTATCTCGTCAACAAGGACTCTGGAGAAGTCGTCAAGACAAAGCGAACAAGGACGATCCTGACCGACAAGCATGAAGTGCTCACCACTTTTCCGACGGATGACGGGTGCAACTGATGTCACCCCAGGCCAACTCCATCAAGGAGCAACTCGTGGCATACTTTGCTAACCACAAGCGGCTCCATCTTATGGAAGATGACGATGGGTTAAGGGTCAATATAGTCCGAGGTCACGCCAAGAACGTAGTCAGTTCCATTCCGATAGCACTAATCGATTCAGAGTGGATAGACTACTTTGAGAGATGCGCTAGGGATGACAACCATCCAATCTCTCTCATGGCTGTACATCTTGACGAAGCCGTATCCATAGCAGTTGAAGCGAAAATGAGTCCAGCAAAAATAGTGCTAGACGGAACCTTCGCTCCCATACCAAAAGGATAAACCCAGCACAGTGGGACACGGGAACATCACCCGTGGCCCTCCGTGCTATGCTTGGATCCCAATGAGAAAATCCCCGATGGCCTGCGCACCACCGGGAAACAACGGGCCTGTCCCCCACCACGAGGATCAAACACCTCCAAGGAGCATAGCACGGCTATCCAACGCCGCGTCACCAAACCCCGCAAGAAGGCCGACAGCACCTACACCAAAGGCCGCACCCGCTGGGTAGCCCGCTACCGGAACAACATCGACCGGGAGCACTCCAAGACCTTCGACACCGAGAAGCAGGCCAAAGCCTGGCTCCAGGAGCAAGTGCGCGCGCTTCACCGCGAGGAGTGGATCGACCCCAGCCCGCAAGCGCACCGTCCAGCAGATCATGGAAGCCTGGGCTGCCCGGGCCGTGCGCAAGACCCCCGAGACCTCTACCGGATCACCATCAACAACCTTGGCCCTTGGCCTCTACAGGGTGTACCAGCGTGATGTACCCGTGGGAGCTTAGGACCCGGGTGACGAAGTCAGCGCCCCTGATTCGCGAGCCATTGGTGAGCTGCAAGGTTATTTCCTCGCCATCGCCATCGACGATGCGGTCGAGCTCGTCCAAGGTGATGATCACCTGGGTGGTAGCGGTAGTGCGCGCTCCGGACTTCCCGCCGAAGAAGATGGACTTGACCGATTCCAATGGGCGCTCGTTATCGAGGGCAGAGTGCATATCGGCGACGTCGGCGGATTCCCCGGTGATGGTCAACGACCACGGGCCGCGCGGCCGGCCGGTGATCCGCACGCCTTTCTTGGGAGTGCGGGGCGGCTGTAGCTCCCGCAAGAGGTCGCGCGCCCGCTTACGCAAGGCAGTGGCGCTTCCGCGGAACTCACATAACTCGGAGCGTATGGCCCAGGCATCGCGTTGGGTGCGAGCGCGCAGCGCGAACTTTTCGATGAGGCTGAGCACGTCGAGCGGGTGCGTCGTCGAGCGCGCCGTGCGTTGCTTGGCGCTAAAGGCACAGGTTGCGTCCACTAGTGTGGTGTATCTGTAACCCGTGGTAAGCCTCGTGCCGGTGCACAATAAGGCGACCATCACGGGTACCTTTCGAATCAACTTCTACTTATCCTCGAAAGGAATGTAACCGCGATGGCCGCTAACCCCCATCATATCGATCCCACTGCGTATCTGGAAGAATTGCTCACCCAAGCCTTTCCAGACTTGATGCGCCAGATGCTGACAGACTTCATTAACCAGATACTTTCGGCCCAGGCTGACACTGTCTGCGGCGCTGATTACGCCACGGTATCTCCACAACGGACTAATACCCGCAATGGCTACCGCCACCGTCCCTTAGACACCAGGGTAGGAAGCATTGACGTTGCTATCCCGAAGCTACGTCACGGCGCATTCTTTCCCGACTGGCTCTTAGAAAGGCGCACCCGCACCGAAAGAGCCCTGACTACCGTGATAGCCACGTGTTATCTCAAAGGGGTCTCCACTAGACGCATGAATGATTTGGTGGCCACGCTGGGCATTAACAATCTGTCGAAATCACAAGTGTCTGACATGGCCAAAGAACTCGACGAGATGGTCGCTGACTTTAGAACCCGTCCACTGGATTCAGGGCCGTATTACTACCTGTCCTGTGACGCATTGACAATGAAAGTCCGCGAAGGCGGACGTGTCGTTAAAACCAGTGTGCTTATCGCTACCGGCGTTAACAAAGACGGCTACCGTGAACTACTAGGCATGCAGGTCGCAACATCAGAATCCGTGGAATCATGGACCGGATTCTTCCAAGACCTTAAAGCCCGCGGTCTTAGCGAAGTCTATCTCGTCACCAGCGATGCGCACCTAGGAATCCAAGCTGCTGTTGGTCAAGTACTACCTACAGCCAGCTGGCAACGCTGCCGGACACATTTTGCTAAGAACCTGTCCTCAAAAGTGTCAAAACGCCAGTGGACAACACTATCGGGAATGTTTCACTCCATCTTCTGGCAAACCGACGCGCAAGCTACCTGGGACCAAGCCCGCCAGGTCGTAGATTTCTGCACCGAGCGTTTTCCCGACGCAGCCGACTACCTGGAAGAATCATTAGATGAGATACTCGCGTTTACAGCCACGCCCAAAGCTGTATGGACGAAGGTATGGTCCAATAATCCAACAGAGCGTTTGAACCGTGAAATCAGGCGGCGTACCGACGTTGTAGGAATATTTCCCAACCGCGCAGCTGTCATCCGCCTCGTCGGCGCGGTACTAGCTGAACAGCATGACGATTGGATTCAGCAGAAACGTTATATGTCACTAGCAAGCTTGGAACACACCCGACGTCTGATAGCTACCAACACCATCCACACTCACGACGCAGACACCATCGAGGCAGCCTCCTAATGAACCAACATCAACCCCGAGACGGACCCCAACACCGACCCTGACACTGTCCCCCGATCCACCGATTCAGAAAGGACAGATACACCACTCCACCGGACTTGACCAAGGCACAGCGGCCAAAATAGACATCGCAAAGATGCACCACCTCGCGCGCGGCGATGTCGCTGGCGCCGCGCTGCACCAAGTCGCGCTCGCTTAAGCCCCGGGCGGCGGCGATGATATCCATACCTTGGCCCAGCGCGGTTAAATAACGGTCGAGTGCGTTCATGCCGCCTAGTACAACGCACAATCCGGCGCAACGGCGACCGCACGCACGAAGGCCTGTGGATTACGCTGCGAACCTTACCGCCACGGCGCTATTTCGCGGCGGGGTCAACAAAGTTATCCACAGATTTTAGTATTTCGCGTCGTGGCCTTCGCCCACGGTTTCGTACAGCCGCCGCATGATGGGATACGCAATGATGATGCCGACAGAGCCCCAGGCGATGCCCTCCAGGCTCACCCCTCCCACGGTCAGGGTCAGGTTGCCGATGCCCGCGATCAAGGCCACCGCGGCCGCCGTCAGGTTCACCGGGTTATTGAAGTTGACCTCATTATCCATCCAAATGCGCACGCCCAACATGCCGATAAGACCGTAAAGCACGAGGGTGGCCCCGCCGAGCACGCCGGTGGGAATGGAGAAAATCAGCGCACCGAACTTCGGGACGAAGGCCAGCAGGATGGCGGTGAAGGCGGCGACCCAATACGCGGCGGTGGAATAGACGCGCGTGGCGGCCATAACGCCGATATTTTCGGCATAGGTGGTAGTACCGGAGCCGCCGAAGCCGCCGGCGAGGGAGGAGGCGAGGCCATCGGCAATCAGCGCATCGCCGGCAAGATCGTCTAAGTCGCGATTGGTCATCTCGGAGACGGCCTTGACGTGCCCGACGTTTTCCGCAATCAGCACCACGAGCACCGGCAGGGCCACGGCGATGGCCGAAAGATGGAACTCTGGGACGTGGAATTCGGGCAGGCCTACCCACGGGGCTGCATCTATGGCATCCTTGGCGCCCTCGCCCAAGTTGCCGGTCAGGGCGGCGAAAACCCAACCGACGACCACGCCGATAAGGATGGACAGGCGCGAGACCATGCCGCGCCCGGCCACGGTGGCCAGGAGGATAACCAGCAGCGTAATGCCTGCTACCAAGGGCTGGCTGGCGAAGTTTTCGGCCGCATTCGGCGCCAAGTTGAGCCCGATGAGCGCGACGATGGCGCCGGTAACCGCCGGCGGCATCACCGCATCGAGTACCCGCTTGCCGGCAGCCTTGACCACGATTCCGACCGCCACCAGCACCAAACCGGTCACCAAAATGGATCCGGCCTGCGCCGCAATCCCGTATTGCTGCGAGGCGGTCAGCGGGGCGATGAAAGCAAACGACGACCCAAGGTAGGACGGCAGGCGATTGCGCGTAATCAGCAGGAATAGGATGGTGCCGATGCCGGAAAATAGCAGCGTGGTATTGACCGGAAATCCGGTCAGGGTGGGCACCAGCAGCGTGGCACCAAACATCGCCACCACATGCTGCATGCCGATGCCAATGGTTCGGCCCCAACTTAGTCGTTCCTCGGGCGCGACCACGGCGCCTGGCGCAATCTTCTTACCGTCGCCATGGACAGTCCAACCTAGTATGCTCACGAACCACCATTATGGGCTATGGAACACGAATTTTAAGAATCGTCGTCCACGATGAATTCGGCGAGCTCGCGGGCGGTGGTGGCGGGCAGGCGGACATCGACAAGCGTGCCATTTTCGGTATATTCCTCGCTGCGCACGGTGCCCTCGGCGTGCACGCGGGAGACGACATCGCCCCGGGTGAAGGGAACCTGCAGCTTAACGTGGCTATCGCGGGAGTTGAGAAAGAGCTCCACGCGCGCGCTCAGCTCGTCGATGCCCTCCCCCGTGCGCGCCGAAACATAGACGACGTCCTCATGATCCAGGACGTGGCGCAGCTCCGCGAGCACGAGCGGGTCGGCCTGGTCGATCTTATTGATCACGATGATTTCCGGCGGGGCCTGCTCACCAGTCTCGCTGACGATATCGTAGATGACCTTATTGACCGCCTCGATTTGCTTGAGCGGGAACGGGTCCGATCCGTCCACGACATGCAGCATAATGTCGGCGGCGAGCACTTCTTCCAGGGTGGATTTGAAGGCCTCCACCAGCTGGGTGGGCAGGTGGCGAACGAAGCCGACGGTATCGGTAAAGACGACCTGGCGGCCATCGGCAAGCGAGGCGCGCCGCGTGGTGGGATCCAGGGTGGCAAATAGGGCGTCTTCCACAAGCACGCCCGCGTTCGTCATGGCGTTAATGAGCGAGGATTTGCCGGCGTTGGTGTAGCCGGCGATGGCGATCTGGGCAATCGTGGAGGACTGGCGCCTGGAGCGCTTAACCTCGCGGGCGGTTTTCATCCCGCGCAATTCCTTGCGCAGGCGCGCCATCTCGGTGCGGATGCGCCGGCGGTCGGTCTCGATCTTGGTTTCACCGGGACCACGCAGGCCCACGCCGCCATTGGAACCGGCGCGGCCACCAGCCTGGCGCGAAAGGTTGCCGCCCCAACCACGGGTGTGGGTATAGAGGTATTCCAGCTGTGCTAGCGAGACCTGCGCCTTGCCCTCCTTGGACTTTGCGTGCTGGGCAAAGATGTCCAAGATGAGCATGGTGCGGTCGATGACCTTGGTATTTAGCGCGCGCTCGAGCGCCGTGAGCTGGCCGGGATTCAGCTCACCATCGCACACGACGGTATCGGCCCCGGTCGCCTCGACAATATCGTGGAGCTCTTTGACCTTGCCCGAACCGATGAAGGTGCCCGGGTCGGGTTTATCGCGCTTTTGGTAGATCATTTCGACGACGTCGGCGCCGGCGGTCTCGGTTAGGGCGGCCAGCTCGTCCATCGTGGCCTCGACCTCCGCTACGGTGCCTTCGGTCCACACACCCACGAGGATGACGCGCTCGAGGCGCAGTTTTCGGTATTCCACCTCGTAGCCATCGGTGGTGTCCTCGGCGCGGATGGAGGTTTCGCGGGTAACGCGGCGGAAGGCGTTGCGCTCGGCCAAATCTAGATCGCCGCTGGTCGGCGTGGTTTCCTGTGGGGTATCCGCGTGGTCGCGGAAGGCCTGGGCGAGAAGTTCGTCCTTGCTCGCGGAGCTATCAGAATTCTGCGGGGAAAATTTGTTCATATTGCAATCTATTTTGGCACGTTAGGCGGCAAAACGGGAATTGCGGTTTCCGGGCTTACTGGACAAAGCGATACAATGGTGCCTATGGAAACGACGCAGGCTAAGCCAACGACTACTACCCAGAAAAAGAATACCGAAATGCAGGCCATCGGCCTGGATTTCGAACGCTGGCAGGACGCGGTCGAGGCAGCCATCGCCACGGACCGCCTTGCTGTAACCGGTGAGGTGCGCGGCGGCCAGCTCATCCAATACGGCGATCCTTCGGGTGCCCAACTTAATATCTTGGCGGTTGAGCCCTACGCCACCTTTATCGGTTTCGATGCGGTTACGCAGGGTTTTGCCCACGTGGAGATGTTTAATGACGTGCTGGCGATCATGGATATCATCGATCCGTTCGGCACGCCGCTGGCGCAGGTCACGGCGAACCTCGCGCAGGGACCGTTGTTGGCAG
This sequence comes from Corynebacterium sp. KPL2861, assembly GCF_040225475.1. Taxonomy (NCBI): domain Bacteria; kingdom Bacillati; phylum Actinomycetota; class Actinomycetes; order Mycobacteriales; family Corynebacteriaceae; genus Corynebacterium; species Corynebacterium sp. KPL2861. The sequence continues at coordinate 220,497 of NZ_JBEHFW010000003.1, read as the reverse complement.
AAGAACCGCGGCAGGAATGGCAGCAGGTATCGCTGACCGCCATGGGTCTTGATATCACCACCTACGAGTCCCCGGCCGCATTCGAAGCCGAAACCGGCGAGTACCCCGCCCTTTTTGAATCCGAAGGCGCCCGCGTCATCGCTTCGGGCTCGGGCGCACAGGCCCCCACTCCTGCGGCCACCTTTGCCGCCCGGGTGATGGAAGCCGAATGGCGCACCAATGAACTCACCGGCGAAAAGTTCGCGCACCTCGTCATGGACGGGCTATTCCCCTTCGATCTCTGCCTGCCAGCGGACCGTGGCGAATTGCCGGCCAAGGATACCGTGATTTCCGGTACGGCCCTGCTCACCGCCGCTATTGACATGCCGTCCGGCGGCTGCGGTGATGGCGGATGCGGATCCGGCGGTTGCGGCTGCGGTGGGCACTAAATTTTTAGGCCATGGCATTCCATAACGATCCGCAAAACCGGAGGACACTTGTCTTTATCCTCTTGGTCCTTTGCGCGATCGCGATTGTTGCCACGTTAAAACTGCCCGGCCTCATCATCGCCGCCATGCTGGTGGGCGCAGGGTGGTTTATGCTGCGCACGCGCCCCGATACCGCGGAACGAAGGGCCTTGCGCAGTTCTATTTCCCTCTCGGCGGACGATATCCAGGACGTCATCGCCGAATTCGAGGAATTCGAAACCTCTACAGAGGCGGAGCCACTGGCGGATCGCACGCTGTATCGGCCGGCACTGCTCGACCTCGACTGCTCCCACCCCGCCATCGATGCGTTCCACTACGAATTAGCCGGGGCGCGCCGCTTCCTCCGCCGCCTCAATGTCAGAATCCACGCCCACGGCATGCGCACGCAGGACTTAGAAGCCCTCCTCCGCGTCACCGATGAACGTGCCCGCGAGCTGAAAGAATCCTGGCTGGCGGCCCGCCGCGCGGCCTTCCAGCTCGGCCCGGATTACCGCACGCGACAGATCGACGACGGAAACTAACGCCTCTACAAGCTCGTTTCGCCCGTAGCCACGATGGCGGACGGGCCCGTCAACCGCGTGCCGTTGTCATAAACCTCGACGGTGACCTCGCCGCCAGGAACGTGGACATGGACGGTGCCGAGGGCTTGGGCGGCATCGGCAAGCGCGGCGGTAGCTGCCGCAACCGTGCCCGTGCCACAAGACTGCGTCTCCCCAACCCCGCGCTCGAAGACGCGCATATGCACGTGTCCCTCCCGCAGCGGGGTAACCAGCTCAAAGTTCACGCCACCCGGGAAGAAGGACTCATCGTAGACCGGCGCCGTGAGTTCCTTGGTAGCCAAAGCTTCCGGTTCCAGGCCTGGAATGACGGCCGCAAAGTGCGGGTTGCCCATATCCACCCCGAGGCCGGCGTAGGACTCACCGCCTACGGAGGCCGTGGACACCCCGGTCACGCGCGCGGGCCCCATCTCCACAGTGACGCTAGCGGCAGTGGCATCGCAGGAATGCACCGTTACCTGCTTGGCGCCCGCCCGGGTGCCGATGGTGAATGCGTCCTCGCCAACCAAGTCGTGCGAGCGCAACCAATGGGCAAAGACGCGGGTGCCGTTGCCGCACATTTCCGCCACGGAGCCATCGGCGTTGCGGTAATCCATGAACCAATCGGCAGCATCCACCCCGTCCGGCAAGGCCGCCAGCTCGCCCGCGTCCACGAGGGCGCCGGCGCGAACCACCCGCAGCAGGCCATCGCCGCCGATTCCTGCCCGGCGGTCACACAGCGCCGCCACGCGATCCGGTGAGAGCGGCGTTTTGGCGTCGAAGTCTTCTACGATGACGAAGTCATTTTCAGTTCCATGGCCTTTGGCAAATTTCATACCCTCTACCCTAGCGCCGCAGCACATACAAAGCCTCGGCGGTAGTATCGCCCGCGGCATCGAGCCAGGTAATGCGCTTATCGCGGTTGAACCAGGAACGCTGGCGGCGCACGTACCGGCGGGTGCCAGTAATAGTGCGCTCTACCGCATCCTCCCACGTCAGCTCGCCGCGCTGGGCTTGTAGCACCTGTGCATAGCCAATGGCGCGGCCGGCGGTGGAATCGGCCACAAGCCCCTTGTCCTGCAGGCGCTCGACTTCCTCGACGAGGCCTTGCTCAAACATGAGGCGCGTGCGCTTTTCGATGCGCGGGTTTAACCACTCGCTATCGGTGCGCAGCCCCAGCAGCTTGGTTCCCCACCGGGGCGGGCCATTTTTCGGCGGCTGGCTGGCCTTGAAGGGCTTGCCGGTCAGCTCGATGACCTCGAGTGCTCTGACGGTGCGGCGGGGGTCTTTGTCCTCAATGATTGCGGCTGCGGCTGGGTCGACGCGCGCCAACTCGGCGTGGAGGGCGTCGGTTCCGATATCGGCGCGGCGGGCCTCGTATTTGGCCCGCACCTGCGGATCGGTGGGCGGGAATTGCCAATCATCCACCAACGCCTGGGCATAGAGCATGGATCCACCGACGAGGATGGGCGTCTTACCGCGGGACATGATGTCCTCGATATCGCGCAAGGCCGCCTGCTGATAGCGCGCCACGGAAGCGGTCTCCGTCACGTCCCAGACATCGAGCTGGTGGTGCGGAATTCCTTCGCGCTCTGCGGGGGAAAGCTTCGCGGTGCCGATATCCATGCCGCGGTATAGCTGCATGGAATCGACATTGACCACTTCCCCATCCAGTTCATGGGCTAGGGCCAGCCCGAGGGCGGATTTGCCTGAGGCGGTGGGGCCAACTACTGCGATGGGGCGCATGTTACCTCCCAGCCAGCTACGTAGCGTCCGACCCCGAGGGTGGCATCTGTCGCCCGCACCTGCGCGCGCTTAGGTGCGCAACCGGAAAGCTCCAACCAGAGCTCCGGCTCTTCCACGCCGCGTTGCTTAAGCCACTCGGCATCGCTGCTTGCCGATGCCCCCATCAACACCTCCTCGCACCACCGGTGCGCCTCCTGCGCGCCGGGGATAAGGGCCAGCGGTGCCCTCTCGGTAAGGCCCGCGCTGCCGTCTGCGACCACGATGGTAAGGACCTTTGGGGCTGGTGTACCCAGGTAATCGCGGCTATCGCGAACCGTTATCTGTGGGACCGTGGATAAGACGTAGTGGGCCATGATCTCTGGCAGGTAGTTTCCGGCGCCCACGTGCACTTGGTCGGCTCCCCAGGCGCGCAGGCTTCCGGTATGGCGGGTATGCCACCGTAGGGAGCGGGATCCAATAATTTCTGCCTCGCTAATGCCGGCGGCAGCGGCTTCGACCGCGAGCGTGCGCGCCGCCGCGAGCAGTGCCCGCGAGGCGGCGTCGTTGGGGGCTAGCTCGACTGCCAGCGCCGGCGAGGCGGGCATAACCATGAGATTGAACATTATTCCTCTATACTATCTACCCAAGTGGAGGTAATTAAATAGATTCTAGGCACACATCGATTTTTCGCGGTAATGTAACCAGTGATTTCATCCGGCAGCCGTGACGCGCGGCGATATATGTCTAGGAGGGCTTTCCATGTCTCCCACCCCAACCCCAGGTTCCATGCCCAAGAAGGGCCCCCGCCCCACAGCCAAGCCCGTGCCCGTGCAATCTCCGAGCAAGAACGATCCGGCCAAGTGGGGGCGCGTCGATGCCGATGGGTCCGTCTTCGTTTCCGCCCCCGAGGGCGAGCGCAAGATTGGGGAATGGCAGGCAGGTTCTGCGCAGGAAGGCCTCGAGCACTTCGGCGCCCGCTATGACGACCTAGCCACCGAGATCGAGCTCCTAGAGGCTCGCCTGCGCGCCAACCCCAGCGAGGCCGCAGGAATCAAGCAAACCGCCGCCGAACTCCGCGAGACCCTGCCTACCGCTGCGGTCATTGGCGATATCGCGGCGCTGGATCGCCGCCTCGCGGCGGTTATTGATCACTCCGTTGTGGCCGGTGAACAGGCGCAGGCGGAGCGGGAAAAGCGCCGGCAGGATGCGATTGCGGCGAAGGAAAAGCTCGCCGCCGAGGCTGAAGAGATTGCCGAGAATTCCACCGAGTGGAAGGCCGCCGGCGACCGCATCCGCGCCATTTTGGAAGAGTGGAAGCAGATTAAGGGCATCGATAAGAAGACCGATGACGGCCTGTGGAAGCGCTATTCGCGCGCCCGCGATTCCTTTAATCGGCGCCGCGGTTCGCACTTTGCGGATCTCGATCGCGCCCGTGCTGCGGCGCGGAAGAAGAAGGAAGAGCTGGTCGAGCGCGCTGAAGCCATCCAGGACTCCACCGATTGGGGTCCCACCGCCCGCGCCTACCGCGATCTCATGGCGGAGTGGAAGGCGGCTGGCCGCGCCCCACGCGAGGTCGATGACCAGCTGTGGGCGAAGTTCCGCGCCGCCCAGGACCGCTTCTTCGATGCCCGCAATGCCGTCAACGACGAGCGGGACCGCGAGTTCGCCGAAAACGCCAAGGCGAAGGACGCGTTGCTTGCGGAATACGACAGCCTGATTGACCCATCGCAAAGCATGGACAAGGCCAAGGCTAAGCTGCGCGAGCTGCAGGAAAAGTGGGAGGAAATCGGCTTTGTGCCCCGAAACCAAATCCGCGAGTACGAATCCAAGATTGAACAGCTAGAAAAGCGCGTCACCCAGGCGGAGGAATCCGAATGGCGTCGCACCGACCCCGAAGCGCAGGCCCGCGTGGCCCAGTTCCAGGCCAAGGTGGAAGACTTCAAGGCCCAGTCCGCGGCCGCGGAGGCTAAGGGCAAGGAGAAGAAGGCCGCGGAGCTGCGCGCGCAGGCGGAGCAATGGCAGGAATTCGCCGATGCCGCTGCCAATGCCGTCAACGATAAATAGTGCACCTCGTTCAGATTGCGCGCCCAACCCAGATAGCCGAGGATGAACCGGCGGATTGCATCCGATCGTTTGTTTTCTGGGCAAACCTTGCGGCGCAGGAAGCCAGCGGGGATGCAGCGGCCTCGACCTCGCCTAGCCGCGTGGTGCACCGCCTGCAGGGTTCGGGCGAATCGCAGACCTACCTTTTCGCCGTGGTCGATGGGCCGGCGACGCTTGGGCCCGTCTCCGAGCTTGGTCTGCCGCAAATTCCAGCCACTGCACCGAGTCCAGAGCTGGACTACGTGGGATTTATCCACATCAGCCTCCCGCTTTTAGAGGAGCGGAATGCCGCGGAAATCGAGTGCGTCCTCTGCGATCTGCCACTGCCCGGAGAACCCCTTGATGCCAAGAGGCAGAAGGTGGCTACCTGGATGGGAGATACAGCCTTAAAAATCACCCAGCAGCTCGGCCGTAGCGTGGCGCACGCGGGCCTGCTGCACCCGCCGGAGACTTCGCCGGAGTACGACGCGATGGCGGAGGTCTATCAATCCTTAGGCTTTACGCAGCGCCATAGCGAGCGACAACTAGCCATCGATATTCCAGAACAGCCGGCTGCTGCCCTCTTTCCGCCCGGGCTTTCGGCCGCGGTATGGCAGGACTATGCCATACCGGAAGAGCATATCGACGATGTCATGCGCCTTTTAACGGTCGCGTCCGCGGATGCCGATACCGGCACCCTGTCCACCGAGCCCATCGTGTGGTCCAGGCAGCGGTTGGAAGAGGCGCACCAACGCCTGCGTTCGCGGCGCGGGCATACGCTGCTCGTTGCGCTCATTGATGACGCCGGCGACATCGTGGCGCTCACGGAACTGGCGCGGCACGAGGCGGCGGATCCGGAGGTCTGCGAATGGACTCTTACCGTCACCGACCGTGACCACCGCCGGCAAGGCTTGGCGCAATTAGCTAAGCTCACTGCCCTGCACGAGGTCAACGGAGCGTGGCCACAGGTGCGCCGCTGCTATTGCTCAGTCGCTGCTGGCGATGGTGCTATGAACGCGCTATACGCGCGGCTCGGGGCGCGGGAAATCTCCCAATCCTCAGCCTGGGAGCTGCACCTTTAGCCTTCGTGCTGGTGGCGGTGGCGCTCGGCGGCCTTTTTCCGGCGGTCATCGACAAGCATCTCTTGCGGCTGCGGGGACGCAATATCGGACTGGATTTTGCCTACCTCATCCAGCTGGCCCGCCGATGCACGGACCTTTTCCTCGGCAGCGCGTTGCTCCGGGCTGCGGCGCAGGGCGACGAGGCTAAAGCCCAAGAAGGCCAAAAAAGTGGCGAGCATGCCCACCCACATGCCGATGGCCGGGGCATCCGCGGTGGAACCGCGGTACCAAAAGCCCCACAGGTTAACGAAGAATGAAACCGTCACCATCATCCACGCAATCAGCCCGAGTGTGGCGCGGCGGGTCAGCAGGGTCGCCGTCGTCAGCACGCCCACGCCGAGAAGCGCGAGCCACGCGGAGACGGTTTCCATCAGCGAGATCTTTACCCCGCCGTCGGTGGTGCCAAAACTGAGAACCTGCCACCCGTGGGCAGAACCGGCATAAGGAACGATGAGGTAGACAATATAGGCCGCCACAGCGATCCACAGCGTCAGCTTCTGCCCACGCAAATCCATGGTTTGTGCTGCTCGGCGCTCCGCCTGTGCCGCCTCCTGGGCGGCGGTGGTGGTATTTCGCTCTCTCATGGAACCCTAGCCTACTCCCCCGGTTAGCAGCCGCAGGAATCCGCTGCGGCAGCACCAGCAGGCTTGCCGATGCCCGGCAATCCCAGCCCCACCCCAATGGGAGCGGTAGTGGGGGTTTGGCCCGCCGCCGACATGTCGCCGGCCTTGGTGCGGGTGTGGGTGGCTACTGCGGCATCGGCAAGCAAGAAGAACGAGCCTGCACCGGTGACCTTGGTGCGCACGACGTCGCCGGGGCGAATCTCGGCGGAGATATCCGCGCCGTTGTCGTCGATAGGGCTAAAGTGCACAAGGCGCCCATCGCGAGCGCGACCCGACATGCGGTGAGTCTCGTCGTTCTTGCGCCCGCCTTCTGCCTGGACCAAAAGCTCCACCTCAGTGCCCACGAGCTTCTGGTTCTCCTCTGCCTGGATGCTATCCTGCAGCGCAACGAGCCGCTCGAAGCGATCCTGGACGACTTCCTTAGGCACCTGGTTTTCCATCTCTGCCGCAGGGGTGCCAGGGCGCGGGGAATACTGGAAGGTAAACGCCGAAGCGAAGCGGGCGCGGCGAACCAACTCCATGGTGTCCTGGAAATCTTCCTCGGTCTCGCCTGGGAAGCCGACGATGATATCGGTAGTAATCGCCGCGTTTGGAATCTTCTCGCGAACCTCATCGAGGATGCGCAAGAACTTCTTCGTGCGGTAAGAGCGGCGCATGTCCTTCAAGACCTTATCCGATCCGGACTGCAGCGGCATGTGCAGCTGCGGGCACACGGCCGGGGTTTCCGCCATGGCGTCGATGACATCCGAGGTAAATTCTGCCGGGTGCGGAGAGGTAAACCGCAGGCGCTCGAGGCCGTCGATCTTTCCCACCTCGCGCAGCAGCTTCGAGAAAGCGAAGCGGTCGCGCGGCAATTCTGGATCGGCGAAATTCACGCCGTAGGCGTTGACGTTCTGGCCTAGCAGGGTGACCTCAGAGACGCCCTGATCCACTAGCGCTTGTACCTCGGCTAGGATATCGCCCGGCCGGCGGTCCTCTTCCTTTCCGCGCAGGGAGGGAACGATGCAGAACGTGCAGGTGTTATTACAGCCCACGGACACCGATACCCAACCCGCGTAGGCGGATTCGCGCTTAGCGGGCAATACCGAGGGGAACGCCTCTAGCGAATCGACGATCTCTACTTGGGCTTCCGCGTTATGGCGGGCGCGCTCGAGGAGGGTCGGTAATGCTGCCATATTGTGGGTGCCGAAAACGGCATCCACCCACGGTGCATTGTCAAGGACGGTGTCCTTATCCTTTTGCGCAAGGCACCCGCCCACGGCAATTTGCATGCCTGGGTGGTTCTCCTTCGTCTTTTTCAATGCGCCCAGCGTGCCGTACAGGCGCTTGTCGGCGTTTTCGCGGACTGCGCACGTGTTAAAGACGACGAGATCCGGCTCCGTGGCCTCGTCTGCGGCCGCGTAGCCAGCTTCCTCCAGCAGGCCAGAGATGCGCTCAGAATCGTGCACATTCATCTGGCAGCCGAAGGTTCGGACTTCATAGGTACGAGTTTCAGGAATTGTCTGCTCCACGTCGGCATAGTCTAGCCATCACCCAGAACAACTCATAACCGTCGCTGCTGGGCGCCCGTGAAGGCAGCCAAGTGGGTTCGAGTGCGTGGTGCGGTGCTTGGGGCGCGTGCGCGAGTACCTAGGTTGGAGTCCACACGGTGCTAAACCCCATCGCGGGTTTTTAAGGTGAAGAAAGCTCCTCGCAACGCTCCTCGAGGGCGCTAATGGCAATGTTCAAAGACATTCCCTCGTTGAACCCACGGCGCGCCAATACGCCTACGATCCTGCGCAGCGCCTTATCCCGTTCCTTCTTATCCGCAGGAACGGATTTCACGCTGCGCGCTTTCTTTTCCGCCAAGGCTCGGGCCATAGCTTCTTCATCGGCGGCATCTACTTGCTCGAGGGCTTCGTCTCTATCCGCTTGGCTTACGCCCTTTTCCCGGAGCTCGCGGTCGAGGACGCTGCGCGATTTCCCCCTCCGCTTATGCCGCTGCCGCACCCATTCGGCGGCAAAGGCGGCATCATTGATGAGGCCCGCATGGGCTAGGTCATCGAGGACATCTTCCACCACCTCGGGGGCGAATTCGACTTGTACTAGACGGTCATACAATTCCTGACGGGACCGCGAACGCTGGTCGAGCAAACCCAAGGCGCGGGAGCGAACCTTGGATTTTGCCTCTTCGGCCTCCCGATCAAAAAGCCCGCCCCCGGCTTCTCCTTTTTCATAGGCGACAAGGGCCTGGCGGAGTTGCTCTAGTTTTTCAGAGGCGGGTTGATTCATAGTGTGGGTTATAAGCGGTGGGATTGCAGGTGGACAGGATTAGTCGTCATCGAAGTCGACGTTCGGGACCAAATCTACGGACTCATCCGTCAATGGGTCATCGGAGCCCGGGACATCCATGGCGGTAGCTTCTTCACCATTTGCCGCCTCTTCCCCAATGCCGAGCTTCTGGAATATCTTCTTTTCGATCTCATTGGCAAGGTCAGGGTTGTCCTTCAAGAAGGAGCGGGCCTTCTCCTTACCTTGGCCTAACTGATCGCCTTCATAGGTAAACCAGGAGCCAGACTTGCGGATGAAGCCGTTTTCTACGCCGAGATCAATGATGGAGGACTCCCGAGAGATACCCTCGCCATACATGATGTCGAACTCGGCGATCTTGAATGGTGGGGACACCTTATTCTTTACGACCTTGAGCTTCGTGCGGTTGCCAATGGCGTCTTGGCCATCCTTCAGCGTTTGGATACGGCGGATATCGCAGCGCACGGAGGAATAGAACTTCAGCGCTTTACCACCGGTGGTGGTTTCCGGGGAACCGAACATCACACCAATCTTTTCGCGCAGCTGGTTGATGAAGATTGCGGTGGTACCGGAGTTGTATAGCGCACCGGTCATTTTACGCAAGGCCTGGGACATAAGGCGGGCTTGCAGGCCCACGTGGCTATCGCCCATCTCGCCTTCGATTTCCGCCTTCGGGGTCAGCGCCGCCACGGAGTCCACCACGATGATGTCGATAGCGCCGGAGCGCACCAGCATATCCGCGATTTCTAAGGCCTGCTCACCGGTATCGGGCTGGGATACGAGGAGATTATCGGTGTCGACGCCTAGCAGGCGCGCATATTGGGGGTCGAGGGCGTGCTCGGCATCGATAAACGCTGCAATGCCGCCGTCTTTTTGCGCCGAGGCAATTGCGTGCAATGCCACCGTCGTCTTACCGGAGGACTCTGGGCCATAAATTTCCACAATTCGCCCGCGGGGAAAGCCGCCGATGCCCAGCGCCACGTCGATTGCCGTGTTGCCGGAAGAAATGGCCTTGATGGGCGGCCGGTTATCATCACCCAAGCGCATAACGGCGCCTTTGCCATAATCCTTTTCGATCATGGCCATAGCGGCATCTAGCGCCTTCTGGCGGTCATCTCCCTTGGTTGCGGCTGAGGATGATTTCTTTTTCGTTGCCATTGTTATAAATCCTTATCTCGTACGACGCTACGTGAACACTTAAATTAGACTGCTGCAGAGCCCTAAATGGTTCCGCCCTCAATGCAATCCCACTGTAGTCGCCCACACCGACACCCCAACTAGAGTACATACATCTGTTCGAATATCGTAAATGGACACGCCTTTTCGGCTTCTCTAAACCCTATAAGGTTGGGTAATCTACGCCGAGACGGCGCTCTTGGGGGACATCGAAGTCATCGCACAGCCCTATCCAAACACGACGGGGATCGACGCCACGTTCGATAAGCTCATCCGGCGTTCCATTAAGCTCTGATAAAACATGCGAATGGCTAATCCACGCCCCTTTTGATTCGCCAAATTCATCCACAACCAATTGGTGGTACTCCGTCAATCGCATGCGCGCAATCCTACCCACCACCATGGAAATATTTCCAAAACTTTTACCTGGACCCCAGAATTAGCTTCCTTGAACGTCGTTCAAATTGGTGTGTCTACAGCGTCTTTATCCAAGATGCTAATCTTTTTCCATGCAGAAGAACTCCGTGGCAACCACCATTGCTTATGTTGCGGTATTTACCGCCCTCGTTATCGTTTTAGCCTTCGTTTCTATCCCCGTAGGCACCGCCGGCGTCCCCATCGTCTTGCAAAACGCCGCACTCATTTTGGCCGGCCTCATCTTGGGCGGAAAACGCGGCGGCTACGTTGGACTCCTATTCCTCTTTATTGGTTTGGCATTGCCCATTTTGGCAGGCGGTGGCACCACGCTCCGGGCGCTTGCCGGCCCTACCGTGGGATACATCATCGGATACGTGCTCTCCCCTATCGCCGCCGGCGCCATTGCTTACCGCGCTCCACGCGGGAAGGGCGGCATGACCGTGGTTCTCGCTATCGCAGCCATCGTTGGCCTCTTGGTGCAGTACACCTGTGGCGCCATCGGCCTGATGCTTCGCTCCGGGCTGGATGTAGGCCCGGCCATCGCGGCGCAAGGCCCGTTCGTCCTCGTTGACACCGCAAAGCTCATCGTGGCCGTCATCATCGCCGTTGGTGTTCACTCCGCATTCCCCGACCTGATGGGTAAGAAGGCCTCCTAGTGCCCACCATCGACTTTTCCTCGGTAACGGTAGCTTTCGATGAGACGGTGGTCCTTGATGACATCAACCTGACTTTAAGCGAGCAGCGGATCGGCGTCATCGGTCAAAATGGCGGCGGAAAGTCCACGCTGACCCGGCTTATCAATGGCCTGGGTGAGCCCACTGCGGGCACCGTAACCGTCGACGGCATAAATCCCAGCGAACAGGGCAAAAAGGTGCGCGAAAAGGTGGGGTTCGTATTTTCTGATGCCGAAAATCAGATTGTCATGCCCAACGTGCGCGATGACATCGCTTTTTCCCTGCGCCGTTTCAAGCTGCCTAAGACCGAGCGCACTGCGCGAGTCGACGCCGCCCTAGAGCGGTTCGGGCTTCTAGACTTTGCCGAGCGCTCCCCTCACACCCTATCTGGTGGACAGAAACAATTGCTTGCCCTGGCCGCCGTGCTGGTCATCGACCCAGTGCTCATCATCGCAGATGAGCCAACGACGCTGCTTGACCTCCGCAATCGTGACCGCATAAAGCGCGAGTTCGCACAGCTCGACCAGCAGCTCATCGTGGTTACTCACGATCTGGAATTTCTTTTGGACTTCGATCGCGTCATTTGCATCGATGACCACAAGGTTGCCGCCGATGGCGCTCCCCAGGAGGTCATCAATTTTTATCGAGACCTCATGGCACAGCGTCCGCTCTAGAAAGCCCAACCAATGACTCGACGCAGAACCAATATTCCGCTTTCCGTGTACGTTCCGGGCACGACGGTAATCCACCGGATGAAGCCCAGCTGGAAGATACTCATCTTGCTGGTATTTATCCTAGTTACCAGCATCTTTTTCAATACTCTGCCGTGGGCAGGCGGTGCGGTGATCGCCGCAGCGCTAACCTATATCATCGCCCGCATCCCCCCACGAATTGCCTGGAGCCAACTCTGGCCACCCCTGGTCATCCTCATCCCCCTCGCCGGTTTCCAATGGTGGGCCAAGGATTTTGACTACGCCGCGGTGATGTTCCTCAACATCTTGGCGGCCATGATTCTGGCCTTTTTACTAACGCTCACCTCGACCGTCGACGCCATCATGGAGTCGCTGGAAGAATCCCTCCAGCCGCTGAATCGTTTCGGCGTCCCAGTAGAAAACATCAGCTTGGCGATGTCCTTGACTATCCGCCTCATCCCCCTCATGTTCGAAACGGTCTACGAGGTTCTCGATGCCCGGAAGGCTCGCGGCGCTGGCTTCTCCCCCTCAGCCTTTGTCACGCCCGTCATCATTCGCTCCATTCGGCGCGCTCGGGCCATTGGCGAAGCCCTCCAGGCCCGCGGCGTCGGTGACTAAGACGACTAAGGCACATACCCGGCTTGCGCTACAAAACCTCCGACTTTCCCCACCGCTCAACGCGGCAAAGGAAAGATCGGAGGCTATTTTTCAATTAGCGCTATGAAGAGCGCGGGATGAGAGAGTTACTCTCCGCGCAGCTCTCGCAAGCGAGCTTGGACGGCATCATCATTCGAGGTCGGCTGCGCTGCCTGGTCCGCAGCAGACCCAGAGGCCTTATTGCCCTCGATGGCCTGGGTGCGGTTGCCTTCCACCGACTTCGTGGAGTTCATCTCGCTTCGGATCTGCTCCAAGCGGGAGTGGCCGGCCATCTGGACGCCCGCCTGCTGCACCTCGGCCATGCGGTTTTCGACAGAATTTTCCGCCAACTCCGCCTGACCCAAAGCCTTGGAATAGCGGCGCTCAATCTTATCGCGCACGGAATCGAGCGAAGGCGTATTGCCGCCGGCCGAAAGCTCGTTCATAGAGTTCAAAGACTCGGAAACCTTTTCCTGCATCTTTGCCTGCTCCAGCTGCGATAGCAACTTCGAACGCTCATCAACCTTCTGGCGCAGGGCGGCATTATTGCGTTCTACAGCGCGCTTAGCCTGCTCTGCCTGTTGCAACGCCTGGTCGTGGAGCTTCTTCGTGTCCTCCACAGACTCTTCTGCGGTCACCAACTGAGCGGCAAAGGCCTCGGCGGCGTTTTCGTACTCCACGGCCTTGTTTTCATCACCATTGGAGCGTGCCTTATCCGCAAGCTCGAGCGCCTGGCGGGTATTGCCCTGCAGCTTTTCGACCTCGGCTAAGCGACGGTTAAGTTGCATCTCCAGCTGACGCTGATTGCCAATGACCGCCGCCGCTTGCTGCGAAAGCTCTTGGTGCTGACGTTGGGCATCTTCGATGGCCTGCTCAATCTGCACCTTCGGATCGGCGTTCTCTTCGATTTTATTATCGAACAGTGCCATCAGGTACTTCCAACCCTTAACAAATGGATTCGCCATTATGCTCTAGACCTTTCTAGGGAATGTGGTAATGCGTCGCGTTGTCGTGTTCATAGTAACCCAACGCCTAGGGCTCTGCCGCCACTAATCGCAGGTATCCACCGCGGCAATTCTTCTCAGAATCGCGCACGCGTTAAAGCTCAGAAGCAGCCGGCGCGGTATGCGCGAGCTCTTCATCCATCGAGGGCAACGCCATATAACCGGCAGCCTCAATCAGGACGTCCGACACAGACGCGTCAAGTGCGTGGCACACGGATGCCAAGAGCTCAGAAGAAACTTCCTTGCGGCCCCGCTCAAGCTCCGACAAGTAGCCCGGTGACACGCGGGCAACGCTAGCCAATTCGCGCAGGGTAACCGACTTATCCGCGCGGAATGCACGCAGGGTCAAGCCCAAAGCTTCACGCAAAAGTGGCTCGGGGGCGCGGGCAGGTTGTGGCGCCGATGGTGCCGCTGCCGCAGGTTCCGCGGCAGTCTGCGCCGAGTGGTCGAGGACTGCTGTAGAAATGTTCATCGTAAGTTTTAACGCTCCTTCGATGAAATTTGTTCCCCACTGATAGGAAAATTTTTGATGACCGCACCAAGTTGGGCGATGGCTGCTCCTACCGTGGCCTTTCTGATGCCGTTGCGTTCAGTGCCCAAGTCGCGCAAACAATAAGACTGCGCTATGCGGCCGGCGGAATAAATTCCTAAAAATACCGTGCCGGGGTCTTTTCCTTCTTGTTTATCCGGCCCGGCAACGCCGGTAAGCCCTATCCCCCAATCGGCCTCGGTTTCCGCGGCGGCGGCGCGGGCCATATCGACTGCGGTTTCGCCAGAGACGACGCCCACGCGCTCGATCTCGGAAACTGGTTTATCCAAAAAATGGGACTTGATCTCTGTGGCATAGGTTACAAGACCACCGCGCAGGACGGCCGATGCTCCAGGCACCGAAGCGATGGTAGCGCTGGCTAGGCCGGCAGTCAGCGACTCGCAGAAGGCCAAGGTTTCGTGGCGCTCTGTTAATAAGGCAACGAGGTCAGATTCTGTGAAGGTCATCGCGTTTAGCTATTTTGCTTTTGTCCATCGATGAGATACCGCACGCCGGTAACGACCGTAACCACGACGGCCATCCACATGATGAAGTCGGTAGGAATATCCATCCACGAGGGAAGCGGCCACAAGTATAGGCCCACGGCGAAGGACTGCAGGACGGTCTTTAGCTTACCGCCTTTAGAGGCTGGGACGACCTTTCCGCGACGCAGCAGGGCCATACGCCAGATGGTGATGCCGAATTCGCGGATCAGAATAATGACGGTGATCCAAACCGAAAGCTGATCGACAATATTGAGGCAGACAAGCGCTGTGGTCATGAGCGCTTTATCAGCAATGGGGTCGGCGATCTTGCCAAAATCAGTAATCAATCCGCGAGCGCGGGCAATATCGCCATCGAGCTTATCCGTGAGCATTAATGCGGCGAAGACGCCGAAAGACCACCACTGGTGGCCGCCGATGACCAGCCATGCAAAGACCGGAATGAAAACGATACGCAGGCAGGTAAGGATATTTGGCAGATTCCAATTAGAGACCTGCGGATTCACATCCGAGGACTGCGCTGACTGTGCTCCGGGTTGATTCACCCTATACATACTACCTGCTTGGGTTCTGGTCTCGCGGCACACTCCCCCGAGATTTTATACTGGCCGGTATGAAGTATTTTGCAGTGAGTTATGACTACAACCCGGCCAACCCCGAGATAGCGAAAGTGCGCCCCGCCCACCGCGAGTTCACCGGGAAGCTATTTGATGAGGGCACCATCGTGGCCTCCGGACCGTTAACGGATTCCCAGGGAGGCGCGCTCATCGTTGTGCGCTTTGACGGTGATGACACCCAGGTTGCCGATGTCATCCAGCTAATGAACGACGACCCCTTCTATCAACAAGGCTGCCTCCGGGGCCGAAGCTTCCGCGAGTGGAATCCGGTCAAGGCCCGCTTTTAGGTCCCTAGTTGGGTAGGTCTTCCTTGGACAGATCCTCGGCCCTGCCCAAGTAATCGCCGCGGGTATTGCGCACGATTTTATTTCCTTCCTCATCCCAGTCGTAGTGATTGTGGGATACGGCCACTACGCCTTGGGTCTTATCGCGCATGTTCTTAATAACCGATGCAAGAACCGTGATGACCAGGACTCCAACGATGACCACCAGCGAGCCGATGGTGGAGATTTCCGGCACGGATTCGATATTGTCGCCGCCATTGATAAACGGCAGGTTATTCTCGTGCAATGCGTGGAAAAGCAGCTTGACACCGATGAAGCCCAGGATGATGCCCAGGCCGTAGGGCAGGTAGACGAGGCGGTCCAAGAGGCCATCGATAAGAAAGTACATTTGGCGCAGGCCCATCAGTGCGAATGCGTTGGTGGTAAAGACCAAAAACGCCTCTGAGGTAATGCCGTAGATTGCTGGAATGGAATCGAAGGCAAACATGACATCGATAAGCCCAATGGACACCAGCGCCACAAATAGCGGCGTAAAGGCAAACTTGCCCTTCTTTGAGCCATCATCCATGCGATGGGTGAGCTTATCCCCGTGGTACTGCGGGGTAACGTCTACGGCTTTGCGTACGAGTTTGATGATGGCCATATCGTTCGGGTTGGTCTCCGGGGCGTCCCGAATCTCATCAATGACCAACTTGATGGCGGTATACAGCAAGAAGATGGCGAAGAGGTAGAAGATATCGGACCACGCCGCGATAACCGCCGCGCCCAGCAAGATGAATACCAAGCGAAAAACGAGGGCAATGATGATACCGATGAGCAGTACCTTCTGCTGATATTTGCGCGGGATTTTAAAGGAGCCCATGATAAGCGCGAATACGAAAAGGTTATCCACAGACAGCGCTTGCTCGGTGACATAGCCGGTAAAGAATTGGATGCCGTGCTCGTGGCCCCACACGGCCCAAACGACGCCGCCAAAAACTACAGCGACAGCGATATAGAAAAGGGTCCACAGGCCCGACTCTTTCAAGGTGGGCTCATGTGGACTGCGGACGTGAGAATAAAAGTCGAATATAAAAAAGGCTAGAATCACCGCACCGGTGACCAGCCACACCCACAATGGAACGTTCATCGCGAGATCCCTCCGGTCGAATTTACTTTAAGAAAGTGACCGGAGGTCTCCCCCGCCCAGCGGCTATCCCTCGCTAGGCCGACACGACCGGGGAGCGCCAGGCTACCGTGTTGACGATCTATGCCGAATGTGGGGTACTCCCCTCCAAGACCGTAACTATCTTACACTACTTAGAATGCTCCAGACGATGGGTTATAGGTTGCTTGCACCGTCCGCGTATCGGAAGGGGCATCGGAAGTAGCAGACTCTGCGGAATCGCCCGCATCACCGTCTGCTTCTTCTTGGTTCATCTCGTCCTGGATTTCTTTGGGGGCATCGGCAGGATCGGCGCCTTTAATCATCCACAGGATGGTATCGAGCTCTTCCGGTTTGACCAGCACCTCGCGGGCCTTGGAGCCTTCCGATGGCCCGACGACGCCGCGCGATTCCATAAGGTCCATCAGGCGGCCCGCTTTAGCAAAGCCAATACGCAGCTTGCGCTGCAGCATTGAGGTGGAACCCAGCTGGGCGGTTACCACAAGCTCGACGGCCTCGAGGAGGTCATCCATGTCCTTGCCGATGTCATCGTCGATTTCCTTCTTCGCCTCGGACTGCTTCTCCTCGGTCACGCCCTCGGTGTAGTTCGGGGCGGCCTGGGATTTGGCGGCCTCGACGACATCCATGACCTCATCATCGGAAACGAATGCACCCTGCATTCGCACTGGGCGCTTGCCCTGAGGGATGAATAGGCCATCGCCCATGCCGATGAGCTTTTCCGCACCGCCTTGATCCAGGATGACGCGGGAGTCGGTCAAGGACGAGGTGGCAAAGGCCAAGCGGGAGGGCACGTTGGTCTTGATAAGGCCTGTGACCACGTCGACGGACGGGCGCTGGGTAGCAAGCACCAAGTGGATGCCGGCGGCGCGGGCCTTCTGGGTGATGCGAACGATGGAGTCCTCGATTTCCTTCGGGGCGGTCATCATCAAATCCGCCAGCTCGTCCACGACGCAGACGATATAGGGATAAGGACGAACCTCGCGCTCGGAACCAGCCGGTGCTTGGTACTTGCCGGAGACAACCTTGCGGTTATAGTCCTCGATCTTGCGCACACGCGCGGCCTTCATGTCCATGTACCGCTGCTCCATCTCTTCCACCAGCCACTGGAGGGCCGCAGCGGCCTTCTTTGGCTGAGTAATGATGGGCGTAATCAGGTGCGGGATGCCTTCATACGGCGTGAGTTCGACCATCTTTGGATCGACAAGGATCAGGCGCACCTGCTCCGGGGTGGCGCGGGTCAGCAACGAGACCAGCATGGAGTTTACGAACGCGGACTTACCGGAACCGGTGGCACCGGCAACCAACAGGTGCGGCATCTTCTGTACGGAAAAGGACGTATATTCGCCCTCGATATCCTTGCCCAAGCCAATCAACATTGGGTCTGGGGAGGACGTCATGCTGGGCGCGTCCAAGACCTCGCGCAGGTGAACCATTTCGCGGTCTGGGTTAGGGACCTCAATGCCCACCGCGGACTTGCCCGGGATCGGCGTGAGCAAACGCAGGTTATCGGTCGCCACGGCATAGGCCAGGTTGGACTGCAGGTTTGTAATCTTCGAAACCTTCACACCTGGTCCGAGCTCAATTTCATAGCGGGTCACCGTAGGACCACGGCTAAAGCCCGTTACCTGGGCATTGACGTTGAACTCTTCGAAGACATCAGTAATGGCCTCAATGATGCGGTCATTGATCTCGGTGCGTTCCTTCGCCGGCGTACCTGGGGTCAGGAGATCGGTAGAGGGCACCGCATAGTTATCGTTACCAAACTGCGCTGGGGCGGGCGCTTGGGGTTGCGCGGCAGGCTGCTCCGCCGCGGCGGATTCTACCTGCGCGCCGGTGGCCGCATCTCTACCAGAGCGCTCGCGGAACAGGCGCCGAGCCTCCTCGTGGGCTGAAGACACGGCATCAGATCCGGCCTTGGCAGCACCTGCGGCTGCCGCGCCCGCGGCGGCTCCAGCAGCACCTGCGGCAGCGGCACCGGCTGCAGCGCCCTTGGCCTTGCCAGCGGCACCAGCCGCCCCGGATGCAGCAGCACCAGCGGCACCCGCGGCGCGACCAGCACGCGAAGCTACATTACCCGCGTTGCGGCCGGCAGAAGCCCCGCCAGTAGCAGCACCCAAGACGCGGGTGGACTCGCTTTCTGGCAGCGCCGATTGGGTGGATTCCCCGTCGTCTGCGTAATCAGCATCGTCTACTGCTGGGACGGCATCGGTATCCCCCATGCGGGAGTCCGTGCCGTAGCCCAGTTCTTCGTCACTGCGGTCCACCGGCTCATAACCCGCGCGGACTGGGGTATTGAAGGCGACGGTGTGGTCGTCTGCGGGGGCATCGTCAAGCGGCTGCACCGGATAGGAGCTGCCGGTCTTGCGCGGAGTGGACGTGCTGCGACGCTTCGGCGCAGGACGCTCGGAGCGCTCGCGGCCGTGCGCGATATCGTCTATATCGCCAGACACGTGGCCGTAGAGATCGTCTTCGTCGGCATCGTCGTAGTCCTCATCGCTGCCGCCAAAGCGGGAAAAAGCCGAGTGCAGCGAATCCGCAACGAGCTCATAGGCCTCGCGGATGGTGATACCCGTAACCAGGAGCGCGCCGTAAATGATGACGAGGAAGAGCAGCGGCACCGCAACATAAGAGGTGAATGCGGCATCGAGGATCCCGCCAATGGCAAAGCCCACAACACCGCCGGCCCCGCCCGCTGTATCGGTGGTGAACCCGAGCGGCGGATTACCGGCAAAGATGTGGATGAGGCTCAGCATCGCCAGCACGATGATCGTCGTGCCACCGGCAATGCGCGGATTAATGCGACCGGATGGACCGTCCATTTCCATCATGAGCGAGATGGCCAGCGCGACGAGCGCAATGGGAAGCACCCACGCGCCGGCGCCGATAACGTAGCGCACTAGGTTGCCCACCCAGGCGCCCACCTGGCCTGCGACGCCAAACCACACGGTGGCGGCGAGGACGATGGCTACGCCAATGAGCACTAAGGCAACTGCATCCGGATTGTTGACGCGCAACCCGCCTTGCGAAGAAGGCGCGGCCTCGCCGGCAGCCTGGGCTTCCTCCTCGGCCGCGATATCGCGCGCGCGAGTTACCTTGCTTTTCTTCTTTTTCCCGGCGCTGTCAGAAATTTCCTGTGGCTCCCTTGTTCTCTCGAAATCCTCCGTGCCGTCTGCAGGTGCATCCTGGCTCGGTTTTAAGCCCGCGAGACCATTTCCTAGGCCGCGGGCAACATTGCCCATCCCGCGCGCGGTGGCACCAAATGCGGAGCCAAGCCCCTTGCCGACGGCCCGGAATGCGCTCCCCGTACGCTCCTGCGTCGTTCCTGCCGCCCTCCCAGACGAGGTCATCTCCAGGGTCTCTGGCACGCCGGCGCTGGACTGGCTGCGGCCAGACGGGCGCGACCGGTTGGCTTTCCGGCCAGGCGCGCTTTTCGATGCTCGCGTCTGGTTGCGGCGCGATCCGCGAGAGGAGGCATTTTTGACAGACATGTCATTTACCTTAACCGGAAAACCCCACAAATCACATACGCCACACGCGTGGCAGGGGCAGTAAACAGAAAATTGCCCAGTGTCCGCGCCGAAAAGTTGCGACTCGGCCCGGACAAGTGTCAATTTCTAGTCTATAGGGTTGACATTTCGATGGCGGACTCATCACCGGTAATGGTGACCTGGACGGCGTCGCGCCCGTACACCCACAGCAAGAGCTCCCCGACCTCCCCGCTTACGCGGACCACGCGATCGCCGCGATCGGCCACCCCGTGCTTATCCGCCACGACGATGCGCGGCAGCCCATCCGGTTGCAGGATGACCGGCTGGGTGGACTTGCGCAGGCTGAATTTGGCCCAGATCTTCAAAAACCTGTGCAGCTTCTTCTGCACCGCAGCAGAAAAATCGCGCGGTTCGGTCTCGCCATTGGCGCGGCGAATATCCTCGTGATGGATAAAATGTTCGCCCAAATTTTGCTGGGCATCGAGAAAACGAGCGGGATTGAACTTTGCCGGTCCCCTCCCCCAAGCATCGACCAGCTCATCGAAATCGCGGCGTGCGACCTTGGCGGATTCCTTTTCCAAGCGGGGTTTAAAGACCGAAAGGAACATGCCCGCGGCTGCATCGGGACGGTTTTCGCGCACCCAAAGGTGAGTAACTAAGTCGCGCGTGGTCCAGCCCTCACACAACGTGGGGGCATCTGGACCTAGCTGATGAAAAAGCGCGACCATCTTGGCGCGCTCTGAAGATGAAAACGACATATGCCCCAGCATACCGAGGTCATCGATATGCTGGGGCACAGAAACTATGCCGAGATTAAATCCTTTTGTAGGAGAATCTACAGGGACTCGCGGCTGGCGTCGACATCGGCGTCATCGGCAAGCAGCGTTCCGGAATTCGTCGGCACGATGGTGGGCAAAATGACCGGCTCGCGCTTGTACTTGGAATCCATGAGCTTGGAAACCTTGCGGCGCAGCTTTTGCACCATCCGGTAGGTGTCATTCTCGCCCTCTGCGGCGAGATCGTTCATGGTGTTTTCTACCATCTCTGCCACCTCGGGCACGACGCCGCGGTCATCGTCGGAGAATCCGGTGGTCGCGACGGTCGGGTGTTCCAGCAAGCGGGAGGTGCGGTTATCGATCACGCAGGTAATGGATACCACGCCGCCGGCACCCAGGTTGGTGCGATCTGCCAAGGTATCGGCATCGACATCGCCCATGGACACGCCATCGACGTAGAGGTGGCCAACCTGCAGCTGGCCGACGACCTCCGCGCGGCCCTTGCGCAGATCCACCACGACGCCGTTTTGCGCCAAGACCGTCCGGTCGCGGGCAACGCCGGTGGAAATCGCCAATTCCTTATTGGCGCGCAGGTGGCGCCACTCGCCGTGGACCGGCATGGCATTGCGCGGGCGCGCCGCGTTGTACAGGAAGAGCAGCTCGCCGGAGTAACCGTGGCCGGAAGCGTGCACCTTGACGTCCTGGTTGGTGATGACGTTCGCACCAATCTGGGACAGCATATTGATAACGCCGAAGACGGCCTCTTCGTTGCCCGGAATGAGCGAGGACGAGAAGATGATGGTGTCGCCATCGCGCACCGTAATCTGGCGGTGCTCGCGGCGGGCCATGCGTGAGAGCGCAGCCATCGGCTCACCCTGCGTACCGGTGGTGATGAGCATGGTCTTGTGCGGAGCCATCTTCGCGGCCTCATCGATGGGGATAATCGTGCCGCGCGGCACCTTCAAAAAGCCCATCTTTTCCGCAATTTCCATATTGCGCATCATCGAACGGCCGTTGAAAGCCACCTTGCGGCCGTTGGCCACGGCAGCATCGATGGCGGCCTGCACGCGGTAGACGTTCGAGGCGAAGGAAGCCAAGATGACGCGCTGCTTCGCGTTAGCTACCAAGCGCTTGAAGTTGGCCGGGATATCGCCCTCGGAGGCGGATACGCCCGGCACCGTGGCGTTGGTGGAATCGCACAGCATGAGGTCAACGCCCTCGTCGCCGTAACGAGACAGCGCCGGAAGGTCGGTCGGACGGTTATCCAACGGGGTCTGGTCCAGCTTGATATCACCGGTGTGGATGATGTTACCGGCTGGGGTGCCCAGCATGATGCCGAGTGCATCAGGCACGGAGTGGTTAACCGCCCAGAAGCGGACGCGGAAGCAGCCGTAGGTCACGTCGGACTTCTCGTTAACCTCGACGAACTTCGGCTTCTGGCGGTGTTCCTTACACTTCGCCGCAATTAGCGCGATGGTGAAACGGGAGGCAACGATGGGGATATCCGGGCGCAGCTTCAGCAGCCACGGGATGGCACCAATGTGATCCTCGTGGGCGTGAGTGACCACGAGAGCCTTTACCTTGTTGATCTTCTTTTCAATCGGGCCGAAATCCGGCAGGATGAGATCCACACCAGGCTCACCGGAGGACGGGAAAAGCACGCCGCAGTCAATGATGAGCAGCTCATCGCCGTACTCAAAGACGGTCATATTGCGGCCGATTTCAGAAATTCCGCCCAACGCGTAGATACGCAGGGTATCTTTCGCCTGCTTTGGTGGTTCCGGCAGGCGCTTGGTCAGATCCGCACCCTGCATTGACTTCGGCACATTGCGGCGACCGCGGTTATTGTTATTGCGGCCACGGCCCTTGCCATTGCCGTTCTTTCCGTTGCCACCGTTGTTGTTCTTGTTGTTGCCACCGCGGTTATTGCCGCCGTTGTTATTTCCCTGGCCATTGCCATTATTGCCGTTTCCACCACGGCCACGGCCGCGGCCGCCACGGGAACGAGAGCGGCGACCGTTGTTATCGCCGTCGTTCTTGTTATCGGAAGAGTTGTTGTGGCCAGAGTTACCCTGGTCTTCATTTCCGGCATTGCCGCCGTTATTGGCAGGGGCCTGAAATACGGGCGAAGCCGCCTCGTTGGAGGCGGTCTCAGTTTCCGAAGGTGGACCCGCCTTGCGGGTGACCTTGCGGGAACGGTTACGGGGTTCAGTCATTCTTAAAGGACTCCAGATTGTTCCAAATCACGGCGAAGTACCTCGCGTTCCTCCTCGCTCGCAGCGGTGATAGGAAGGCGGGGCTCGCCAACTTCAAAGCCCTGCAGGCGCAGAGCTTCCTTTGCAAATGTCGCTCCGCCCAACCGCGCCTGAGCGCGGGTCAGTGGAAGAAGCGTTGAGTAATTTATTTCTTGCGCGCGGGCCAAATCGCCCGCATCGAAAGCTTCATAGAGTTCTACCAAGGCACGCGGTGCGGCGTGACCGATAACGGAGATGAAACCCGAAGCGCCGAGGGATAGCCACGGCAGGTTAATCGGATCATCACCGGAGTACCACGCCAAGTCAGTTTCTTGGATGAGTTCTGCGGCCGCAGAAAGATCGCCCTTGGCATCTTTCACGGCTTGGATAGTCGGCAATTCCGCAAGGCGTCGGAGCGTATCCGACGCCACTGGGATGCCCGAGCGGCCAGGGATGTCATAGACGCAAATCGGCAGATCCGTAGAATCAGCAACTGCGGCAAAATGCTCGTAGACGCCCTTTTGGGAGGGCTTGGAGTAATACGGAGTCACCACGAGCAAGCTATCGGCTCCTGCGGCGGCGGAAGCTTGGGCAACCTCAATCGAGGTTGCGGTGTTATTCGTTCCGGCGCCCGCACAAATCCGGACGCGGTCTCCCACTTCCTCTTTTACGGCCTTGAGCAGCTCCAACTTTTCGTCCAAGGACGTGGTAGGAGACTCGCCCGTCGTTCCACCCAAGATGAGTGAATCCACGCCGTTGTCTACGAGATGAGCTGCCAGGCGGCGACCCGCTTCTACATCCAGCGCACCGTCACGATCAAACGGAGTGACCATGGCGACGCCAATGCGACCGAAGGTGTCAACGCCAGTCTTTGCTGTCATACCTGTGCTCATAGCCGTCAAGGTTACCCGCTAGGGCACCTTTTGGCCGCATCGGGGTGGCGCGTGTTAAGCGTAAGGGCTTGCGGCCATCTGCGTTCCATCGGCCAACGTGGTGATATGGAAGTCATCGAAAAGCGCTGGTGCTTGCTCCTGCAAATGCTTCAAGCACTCCACCGCCACTTCGCGCAATTCCGTATCAGCGTGCTCGGCCGCCCGCGCCCCAATGAAGTGGCGCCACGCGCGGTAATTGCCGGTAACGACGAGCCTGGTTTCCGTTGCATTGGGCAATACCGCGCGCGCCGCCTGCCGCGCCTGCTTCTTTCGCAGCAGCGCATTCGGTTCATCCAGCTTTTCTTCCAAGGCCTCTAGCAGCTCATCGTAGACAAAACGGGTTTCATCCACGGCTTGCATGACCAAGCGGCGTAATTGTTCATCTTCTTCCACCAACTTGGGCAGCGCTACGTGCATCTCATTAGGGTGCACAAAGCGCTGGGATAGCTGTGAAAAGGAAAAATGCCGGTGGCGAACCAATTCATGGCTGGCTGAGCGCGAGAGCCCCGTGATGTACATCGTCGCCGTGGCGTGTTCCAATAGCGCCGTATGGCCTACCTCCATGATGTGGTGCAGGTAGGCGGAATTCGTCGCGGTCCGTGGGTTGGGCTTGTCAAAAGACTCATAACACGCTCGCCCCGCGAATTCGACGAGGGCCTCGCCATCGGTCGCCGTCTCATCGGCACGCCACTGCGTTCCCTGAGGCGGGTGAAACTCGGTGGCGGCAATGAGCTGGATATTTAGCTCACTTGCAGTGGCCATACCGCTACAGCCCCAGGTACTTGTCTAGCCCGACAACCAATCCCGAGTGCTGCGCAATCTCCCGCACGCCGACCAAAACGCCGGGAGTGAAGGAGGAACGATCGTAGGAATCCTGGCGGATGGTCAGGGATTGCCCCTGCGCACCGAAAATAACCTCTTCGTGGGCCACCATGCCGCGGGTACGCACGGCATGCACTGGGATTCCGTCTACATTCGCGCCGCGCGCGCCCTCGAGGGACTTTTCCGTCGCATCCGGCATCTCGCCCAACTCGGCGTCGCGGCGCGCCTGAGCAATGGCCTCTGCGGTGTGGATGGCGGTACCGGAAGGCGCATCCAGCTTGGTGGGGTGGTGAAATTCCACGACCTCTGCGGTCTCGAAGAACTTCGCCGCCTGCTTAGCAAGCACCATGGTCATCACGGCAGAGATGGCGAAATTCGGTGCGATCAGCACGTTTCCAGCGCCCTCTTGGCGGGTCCACTGCTCCACCTGGTCCAAGCGCTCTTTATCAAAGCCAGTGGTACCCACCACGCAGTGAATGCCGTTCGCGATGCAAAACTCCAGGTTTCCCATCACCGAATCAGGCTGGGTGAAGTCCACGATGACCTCTGCGTGATTATCAACCAATTGCTGCAGGTCATCCCCGCGGCTAATTTCCGCTACAAGCTCTAGATCATCTTCGGCATTAACGCCTTCAACAATCGCCTTGCCGACGCGCCCTTGCGCTCCCAAGACTCCTACTTTGATCGCCATTGCGGGCCTCACTTTCTTAACAACTTTGAGTTAAACCTTTGTTTCCTTCCCATCCTATCGCGCTCGCCCATCCGCGGCGGGCGAGCCTCCGAACGGCAAAAATACCACTGCTAGACTGGGCGGCATGCAGATTTATATTGCCTCCGTTCCAGTAGATGACGTTGCTCGCGCCCACGATTTTTATGTCAATGTCCTTGGCTTCCGGGTCAAAGATGACGTCACGCACGGCGATTTCCGGTGGCTTACGGTCGCCAACGCGGACGGCGATGGCAGCGTTGAATTGCTCCTTGAGCCCAAGGGACATCCGGCCGCCAAGACGTACACCGAGGCGCTGAAGGCGGATAATATCCCGGTCACCCAATTCTTATCGCAGGATGTGGAGAAAGAATACGCCGAACTCAAGGACAAGGGCGTGGACTTTACCATGGAGCCCACCGACGTTGGCCCCTCCATTATCGCGGTCTTTGACGATACCGTGGGCAACCTTATCCAGCTCGTCCAGTTGAAGCGTTAGTCCACGCCTTCGCTACTTTCCCTTGTACAACAATTGCATCACTCCCCCAGTTGGGCCACTTGTGTACCGGTAGAATTGAAAGAGACAACAAGGTAGACAACCTAGGAAGTGGTCACAATGTCTCGATCTACTCTCACCCGCGTTATCGCTGCTGGCGCCGGTATAAGCTGCATGCTCTCATTGGCTGCTTGCGCTAGCCCGAGCGATGACAAGGCCGCCGATGCCTCATTTGCCACGCAGGAGGAATCAACCAGTTCCACTGCGGAGTCGACGACGTCATCGGCAAAGAAGTCAGAGCCTTCTACCACGACCACTGACGATGACCCAACCAAGACGGTAGAAGACACCGCCCCGTTAAGCCACAATCAACAAAAGGCGCAAGGCAATAATCCAAAGCCGGCTTTTGGTGGCATGGGCACGCCCTCCCTCGAGGATCAACGCCACCTTCCTCCTGGATTGGGTGGCCTCGTTCCCACAGAGATCCGAGTAGCCGCGCACGATTCTTTCACCCGCGTCGTGGTCGACCTTGAAGGAGACGGCGAAGCCGGGTGGTTTACCACCTATACGGATCAACCCGCCCACCAGGCCTCGGGACTTCCGGTCGAGGTAAAAGGCGCTACATTCCTCAACCTTGGCATCGAGGGCACCCCGTGGCCATCAACGCCAGACTTAGAGCAAAAGTTCATGGATACTGGCATCACCCCAGGTGCCGGTGTTGTGCAAGAGATCAACTACACCACCACCTTCGAGGCGCAGACGCAGTTGATCATCGGCCTGAAGAAGCAAACGCCGTATTCCGTGACCTTCCTGCAGAACCCCAAGCGCCTCGTGCTTGATTTCCAAAATTAAGCGATCATGGCGAAGGCATAGAAATGGCCCTGCTTCCCAGCATGTGCGGGACGCAGGGCCACTGCTCTAACGAGCGCGCGAGGGGTTAGTCCTCAACGGGCACCAAGGAGATCTTGCCGCGGTTATCAATATCCGCGATTTCTACCTGTACCTTATCGCCAACATTGACTACATCTTCGACTTTCTCGATGCGCTCGTCCCCACCCAGGTTGGAGATGTGGATCAATCCATCGCGGCCTGGGGTCAAGGAAACGAAGGCGCCGAATGGAACGGTCTTGACCACCGTGCCGAGGAAGCGCTCGCCCACCTTGGGCAACTGCGGGTTGGCAATGGAGTTAACCTTTTCAATCGCAGCGTCTGCGGCTTCGCCGGTGACCGCAGAGATGTAGACCGTGCCGTCGTCCTCAATCGAGACATCAGCACCGGTATCTTCGGTGATCTGGTTGATGGTCTTGCCCTTAGGGCCGATGAGCTCACCGATCTTGTTGACCGGAATCTTCACCGAGGTGATCTTCGGGGCCAGGCCGGACATCTCATCTGGGGAATCGATGACCTCTGCCATGGTTTCCAGAATGGTGGCGCGGGCATCGCGGGCCTGCTCGAGCGCCTGAGCCAAGACCTTAGACGGAATGCCGTCCAGCTTCGTGTCCAGCTGTAGCGCGGTAATGAATTCGGAGGTACCCGCAACCTTGAAGTCCATGTCACCGAAGGCGTCCTCGGCACCGAGGATATCGGTCAGGGCGACGAACTTTTCCTTGCCCTTGACCTCACCGGAGACCAAGCCCATGGCGATGCCGGCTACCGGCGCCTTGAGCGGAACGCCCGCGTTGTAGAGGGACAGGGTGGACGCACAGACAGAGCCCATGGAGGTCGAACCATTGGAGCCGAGCGCCTCAGAGACCTGGCGGATGGCATACGGGAAATCCTCGCGCGACGGGATGACCGGAAGCAGCGCGCGCTCGGCGAGCGCACCATGGCCGATTTCGCGGCGCTTGGGCGAGCCCACGCGGCCGGTCTCACCGGTAGAAAATGGCGGGAAGTTGTAGTGGTGCATGTAGCGCTTGGACTCAATGGGAGTAAGAGAATCGATCTGCTGCTCCATCTTCAACATATCCAGGGTGGTGGCACCGAGGATCTGCGTCTCACCGCGCTCGAACAAGGAAGAACCATGTGCGCGTGGAACCAAGTCAACTTCAACGGACAGGTCGCGGATATCGGTCAGACCGCGGCCGTCGATGCGGAAGCCATCGGTCAAGATCTTGCGGCGCACGATCTTCTTCATGACCTCGTTAAATGCAGCGCGAATCTGCTTGGAGGCCACTGCCTCTTCCAGGTCAGCAAACTGCGGCAGCAGGTCTTGTTCGACCTGCTCCATGTGTTCGTTCGTCGCCTCGTCGCGCTCCTGCTTGCCCGGGATCGTCAGCAAGCTCTCCAACTTCTTGGAAGCAGCTTTTTCCACGGCGGCGAAGACATCGTCTTCATACGCTGGGAAGAGCGGGAACTCCTGGGTCTCCTTGGCGGTGCGCTCTGCCAGGCCGTTCTGGGCCTCGCACAGGGTCTTAATGAACGGCTTAGCCGCCTCAAGGCCCTCGGCGACGGCGGCTTCTTGCGGTGCCGGGGCGCCATCGGCAATGCGCTCTGCAACGTTGGTGCCAGCGCCGGCCTCCACCATCATGATGGCGACGTCTTCTTTGCGGCCCTTAGTAACGATGCGGCCGGCCACGACCATCTCAAAGAGCGCGCGCTCGTGCTGCTCGTGGTTCGGGAAGGCCACCCACTGGCCTTCTGGGTGTTTGTCATCAGCGATAAGCGCCATGCGCACGCCGCCGACGGCGCCGGAGACCGGCAGGCCGGAAAGCTGGGTTGCCGCAGACGCGCCGTTGATGGCTACGACGTCGTAGTACTCTTCTGGGTCCTGCGATAGGACGGTGATGACCACCTGCACTTCATTGCGCAGGCCCTTGACAAAGGTGGGGCGCAGCGGGCGGTCGATGAGGCGGCAGGCCAAGATGGCCTCTGTGGAGGGTCGGCCCTCGCGGCGGAAGAAGGAGCCGGGGATCTTGCCGGCTGCGTACATGCGCTCTTCCACATCCACAGTGAGTGGGAAGAAGTCAAAGTTCTCGCGCGGTTGGTTCGAGGCGGTCGTGGTGGCCAGCAGCATCGTGTCATCGTCGAGGTACGTGGTTACGGAACCATCTGCCTGACGGGCCAACTGGCCGGTTTCGAAACGAACGGTGCGGGTGCCAAAATCCCCATTGTCGAGGACGGCGATAGCTTCGGTAATACCGAATTCCTCATCGATATTGAACTCTACGGAGTTCTGAACGCTCATCTAGTAATTCTCCTTGAGTGCTTTAGGCGATCGTCGGTGCCGCCTTTTCCACATTGTTTTTGACAACGGTGAAAATTCTAACAGAGATTCCGCACTTTTGAGCTACGGCAACCGCAATCGCCCCTGCTCCCTACAAGGATTAAGAGGGCATAAAACCACTAATTCCCCTTGCCGCAGAGCAAGGGGAAAAATTCGGCCGCAGCCGCGTCGCAATTAGCGGCGCAGGCCCAGACGGGAAATCAGATCACGGTAACGATCCACGTTGTTTTCTGCCAAGTACTTCAGCAAGCCACGACGACGACCAACCATCAGCAGCAGACCACGGCGGGAGTGGTGATCGTGCTTGTGAAACTTCAGGTGCTCCGTCAAAGTATTGATGCGGGAGGTCAGCAGGGCAACCTGTGCCTCGGGGGAACCGGTGTCGGTCTCGTGCAGGCCGTACTCCTTGAGGATTTCGGCCTTCTTCTCAGTGGTCAATGCCATGAGTATTTCTCCTTTATTTCAGTCCACACTATTCTTCAACGCGCAGCGCCGCCGTGGCGAGCTCCGCGTGCCGCAACTGTCGTGAACCACAGTCGCTAAGCCAACTGGTCATCTTACAGCCAATTAGCGTGGCAAATCAAAACGCTGCGCTACTTGGCGCCCACCGTGCGGAAAAATTCTTCGAGGCGGTCTACAAATGCACTCACAAACCGCTCGTTATCCACGCCCACGGCGACCTTCGCGGTCGGTTCCTGGCTCAGCCTAGTTTCATCCGCGATGGTGCGCCCGCGGGTGGGGCCTTCGGTATCGGTTTTCATATTGGTCTCGATGACTTCCACCAACGACGGATCGGCGGCTACCGCCACGGCCAGCGGATCGTGCAGGCCGCAGCCGCCCAAGTGAGACGCCGTAGTGGCATACGCGCGAATATAGTAATCCACCATATCGGCGAAAACCTCGCCCGCGGCCGTTCCGGTTGCCCGCCAGCGCGCGGTTTCCTTTTCCGTCAAGAGGGTGCGCAATGTGACATCAAGGCCCACCATGGTGACATCGCTGCTGTGACGGAAGAGGTAATCGGTGGCATCCGGATCTTGGGAAATATTGGCCTCAGCCCACGCGGAAACGTTGCCGGGAACGGTCAGCGCCCCTCCCATCATGACGATGTGGGCGTTGGTGGCAAAGGTGGCATCGGCAAGCATAGCCTGGGCGATGGTCGTGGACGGGCCCGTGGGGATAATGACGAGGTCATCACCGTAATCGCGCACCGCCTGCAGGAGAAAATCCGTGGCCGGCTGATTTTCCTCAGGCTTATCGGACGGGGTAAGAAGCACCTCACCCACGCCATTGTGGCCGTGGATGAAGGCCGAAATCTCGCTGGGCTGGAAACCGTCCGGGCTGGGGCCGGCAAAGACCGGGATATCGGGCCTATCCAACAAGTCCAGCAGCGCCAGGGTATTGCGCACCGCCAGTGGGACGGTGACATTGCCGTACGTGCAGGTCACCCCAATGAGCTCAAGATCGGGGTGGGCCAGGGCATACGCCAAGGCCAAAGCATCATCAATGCCGGTATCAAGATCGAGGATGGCCTTCATTTACTTCTCCTTTAAGAAATAGTCTTCGCTATTGCAGCCCTGCGCGCGGGCATCGGCAGCCAGCACCTTGCGGGCGGCAGCGACGTCTTGGGCCATGGCGTCCAAAAGCTCATCGACGGAATGGAATTTCACCATATCGCGCAGGTGGCCCACGAATTTCACGGTTGCCTCATAGCCATAAAGATCGGCATCGCGGTCCAAGACAAAAGACTCCACGGATCGCTCTTCATCACCAAAGGTGGGATTCGTGCCAACAGAAATCGCCGCGGCGTAGGCCACTTCGGGCTGCATATCCCCATCGAGGGGCGAATCAGAATGCACAATGAACCATCCCGCATACACCCCATCTGCGGGAATGGCTACAGTATCTGGAAAGTACTGGTTGGCCGTGGGAAAGCCCAGCTCTTTACCGCCGCGCCCCGCGCCGCGCACCACGGGACCGGTCACCGTAAAGTGCCGGCCAAGCGCCCAATTCGCCGATTCTATTGCGCCCTGGGACAGGCTCTGGCGAATATAGGTGGAACAAATCTGCACGCCATCTTCATCCAGCAGCGGGATGATATCGACGCTAAACCCAAACTCTTCCCCCAGCTGCCGCATGGCTTCTGCGGTGCCGCTGGCCCCAGCGCCGAAGGTGAAGTTCTCCCCCACCACCACGTGCTGCGCATGGAGTTTGCCCACCAAGAGGTCGCGCACATAGGGGCGCGGCTCCACGCCATCGAGTTCTTTGGTGAAGTCAATGACAAGCACCATCTCGATGCCCATTTCTTCCGCGAGCTCTAGCCTACGCTCGAAGCTCACTACGGATAACGGAGCGCGCTCCGGCAAGAAAACGGAGACCGGGTGCGGGTCAAAGGTCACCATGACGGGGACCTGATTATTCGCCCGCGCATGCTCCACGCAAGCAGAAACGAGCTGCTGATGGCCGCGGTGCAAGCCATCGAAGACGCCAATGGTTACCGAGGTCGGCCCCACATCCGCGGGGATGTCATCGATTCCGTAACAAATATCCACGGAATCCATCGTAGAGCATAGACTTGTACCCTATGACTGATGCGCTCGCACATTCCGGACTTGTCATCGTTGATAAGCCTGCCGGCATGACCTCCCACGATGTTGTTAGCCGCTTACGCAGGTATTTTCACACCAAAAAGGTCGGCCATGCCGGCACCTTGGATCCCATGGCGACAGGGGTGCTGGTCCTCGGCATCGAACGCGGCACCAAATTCCTCGCGCACATGGTCGCCTCCACCAAGTCTTATTCAGCCACCATTCGCCTCGGCGCTTCTACCACCACCGATGATGCCGAGGGCGAATTTAGCTGGGGCAAGCCTGCGGCCGCGCTGCACCGTTCCGCCATCGAGGCCGAAGTTGCCACATTGACCGGTGAGATTATGCAAAAGCCCGCCGCGGTTTCCGCCATCAAGATCAAGGGCAAAAGAGCGCATGAATTGGTGCGCGAGGGCAAAGAGGTAGATATCCCCGCCCGCCCGGTCACCGTGCACAGCTTTGACATTCATAGCATGCGCACCGAGGGCGATTTTATTGACCTCGATGTATCCGTGGAGTGTTCCTCCGGCACCTATATCCGCTCCTTGGCGCGCGATATGGGCGAAGCACTTGGCGTCGGCGGGCATTTAACAGCCCTGCGCCGGACTACGGTGGGGCCCTTTGCGCTTGCCGATGCCCACCTGCTCGACGATCTTGCCGAAGACCCCCGCCTGTCCTTAAGCCTTGACGAGGCGCTCAAGCGCAGTTTCCCCGTCCTGCCCGTCACGGAGAAAGAAGCCGCAGCTTTAGCGATGGGCAAATGGTTAGAACCGCGCGGGCTATCCGGGGTTCATGCTGCCGTAGCTCCCAATGGCCAGGCCATCGCGCTCATTAAGGAGAAGGGAAAAAGGTTGGCCACGGTCTTTGTGGCACGGCCGTCTACCCTCTAAACCAGAGCCTTAGAGGGTCGACCAAGAGGAACAGTGCGAGGGCGTCGGTTCAGGCGGAGAAATCAAGCGCCGGAACCAGCGTGGAGACCACGACATAACCGCCCTTTAGGATCCACTTTCCAGTGATGAACGGCACTGGCGTGGGGCGGGCCAGAATATAGGAAATAAAGGTTCCATCTTCGCGTATGTCGATCTCTGCCTGATCAAAATCGAGCCACCGATGCGTCATGGGAAACCACGCCTTATAGGTAGCCTCCTTGGCGCAAAACAGCAGGCGGTCTGGGCAGTGCACCCCCGCCTTTTCTAGGCGCGGCAGCTGCTGCATTTCCCCGGCCCGGGCAATCATGGTCAAGACGTGATCGGGCAGGCGCTGCGCCGGCTCCGCATCAAGGCCAATGGAGCGAAAATCCGTGGTGGAGGCCACCACCGCTGCGCGAAGGCCCTCCGTATGCGTCATGGATCCAATGAAACCTTCGGGCCACAGCGGCATGCCCCGCTCCCCACGCAGGATCGGGTTCGAGCCTGTAAAGCCCAGCTCGCGCAGGGCCTGGTGCGCACACCAGCGGGCATCGCCAAATTCGGATTTCCGGATATCGACCGCGTGCGAGACTATGGACTGTTCTTTGGGATCGAGGTGCTCATAGTTGAGCAGATCGGACTCGCGGGTGTCCGTACGCACATAGCAATACCGGGTAGTTTCTGGGAATAGGTCGGGATAATGCATTAATCCACCTCCCCAAAGGTTGAGGTAACTGGGTATGGCCAGGCAATACGGTGCGGCTGATTACGCCACTCGCGCGGATAGCCCAAAGAGACTTCGATATGGTCTACCCCATCCACATTCATCTTTGAGGGCATGTGCAGGTGGCCGTAAATAACCGCCTCTGCCTTGTATCGTCGCGGCCACGAGCGCGTATGGCGCGAGCCGCTCCACAGGGCGATTTCCGGGAAGCGCAGCACCATCGTGGGCTCCTGCACCAGCGGCCAGTGGTTGATCAAGATGGTTGGTCCCTGCACTCTGGATAAACGCTTAATGGAATACGCCAAGCGGTCCCAACACCAGGCGCGCACGTCTACAAAAGGGGCGATAGCTACCTCATCGGTCATGACAAGCTTTTTGGAGCGCGCCTGCTGCACCGCTTCTTCCACCGAGGTCCCCGGTGGGCGGAAGCTGTAGTCATACAGGGTAAAAAGTGGCACAATCGTTATTCCGTTAAAGACCAGGTAAGGGTCCTCCGGGGTGATAACGCCGATCTCCCGGCAGGCGGCAACCAGGTGATCGTATTTTTCGCGCCCCTTGTACTGGTCTTGGGAACGGGAAAATAACTCGTGATTGCCCGGCGCCCAAATAACGGTGTCATAGCGCGCGGCCAAGTCCCGCAAGATGCGCACGATGAGCTCGCTGCGCTCTGCAACATCGCCTGCCACAATGAGCCAATCGGCCGGATCGGGTGGGTTAAGCTCTGCAATGCGCGCAAAGTTGTCACTGATCGCGCCGTGCAGGTCTGCTACTGCCCATAACGTTGGCATTGCTGCTCCCACCCGCCTTCCTCATTCATCTTCTAAAGTGCCGTTACTACTCACTACAGCCACTGTAGCGCAGCTATTACTCTGCTATTACAGCCCATTTCATGGAATAGAAACGGTAGACCACGCCTATCAGGCGGAAGGAAATGAACGCGGCCAAGCCGCACCACACACCGGTAAGGCCCGTGCCCATGGCGTGTGCGAGGAGCACGCCGGGCAAAAATCCCAAAAGCACCGAGGCAATGGTCAGGCTGCGCAAGAATGCCGCATCCCCTGCCCCCAATAGGACGCCGTCAAGGGCAAAGACCACGCCACCGGCGATGACCATGCCGACCAGGATCCACCACGGTTGGCTCATGGCATCGATGACCTCCTGCGAGGATGTAAAGACGCGCGGAATGAACCCGGCCCCGGCGGCGAAAACCAAGGCGAGGAAGGCCGAGAAAATAGTGGAATACATCACTACCTTGCTTCCCACGCTGCGCGCGTGGCGGGCCGAGCCGGCGCCCAAGGCCGCTCCGGTCAAGGCCTGGGCGGCAATCGCCAGGGAGTCCAAAATCAGCGACATGAAGTTCCACAGTTGCATCATGATTTGGTGGCCGCCCAACGCGGCCGTGCCCACGCGGGACACCACGGCCGTTGCGGTAAGAAAGGCCACCTGAAAGCTAGCGGAGCGCAGGATGAGATCGCGGCCCAAGATCAGCTGTTTACGCACGATGTCCCACCGAAATTTCCACGAACCTTCGTGCTGTTTATACAGCTCGTGCACGAAAAGGCTCGCGATAATGCTCATTCCCAAGACGGTGGCAATGGCAGACCCGGCAAGGCCCCACCAGTACACGAATGCGGGTACGGCAATGGCCCCGGGAATCATTCCTGCAAGAGTGAAATAGAGCGGCTTCTTGGTATTTTGTACACCGCGCATCCAGCCATTTCCGGCCATTTCCACCAGCGTCACGGGGATGGCCAGTGCGGCGATCCGCAGCCACAGCGCGGTGCCTGCCGCGGTCGTGGGATCCCCGGTAATCCACTGGGCAAAAAGGCCGCCGAAGATCCACATGGTAATGGCCAAGAGCCCGCCAACGCCTAGGGCCACGTAGGTTGCTTGCACGCCTTCTGCCACTGCCTCGGCGCGCTTTCCGGCGCCAAACAGGCGGGACGAGCGAGCCGTGGTGCCGTAGGACAGGAAGGTCAACTGCGTGGTCACCACGGTATGGATCGTGGTTGCCGCGGCCAGCGAAGCCAATTCCTGGGCACCCAGGCGCCCCACCACTGCGGTATCGAGCAAGAGGTAGAGCGGCATCGCCGCCAGGACTCCGAGCGCAGGAAACGCGAGGCCAAAGACCTCGCGTGCGCTTACTGTCGTAGTGGTTGACTGCCTAGTGCTCATCGATGGCACTCACCAGCTCCGCGACGATGCTTTCTTCGCTTCCTTGTGTCATGTACCCGGCAGCGGGAATATGCCCACCGCCGCCGAATTGGGCTGCCAGGGCCGCGCAATTGATCGTGGTCGAACGCAGCGATACCGCCCAAATCCCGGGCGACTGCTCCTTAAAGACCACGCCCAACTGCGTGCCCTCAAGGGCGCGCACGAAGTCCACCAAGGACTCAACTGCGGAGTCCGAATGACCTTCGATATCGGCCAAGCCCGCGACGAGGATGCCCACGCCCATTTCACCAGCATGTTCAATGCGCAGCCCTGCGAGCACGCGGCCAACCATCTGTAGATCATCGGGAGTCGTGGCATCGAGCAGGTCCGTGGCAATCTGCTTGGTATCCAGGCCATAGCGCATCAAGCGCGTAGCCACATCGTGCATGGCGGGCCTGCCCCAACGAAAGCTACCCGTATCGGTCAAAAGCCCAGCGTACAGGCAGTGTGCGATACTGCTTTCGATTTGCACCGACAGCATATCCAGGATGGTCAATATGGCCACCGTGGTGGACTCGCACTCTGAGTCAACCAAGTTTACTGAGCCAAATCCGAGATTGGACGAGTGGTGGTCGATGCACAGCACGCGCCCTGCCGTCGCCAGCTGGGCGATATCTGCGGAAAATAGACCGGTGCGATCGATCGACCCGCAATCCACGGTGACATAAAGGTCATAGCCCTGCGGTAGCTCCCGCATGACCTCGACCTGGTCTGCGCCGGGAATGGAGTAAAGATTAGGCGCAAAATCCTTATCCTGGCCAATGACCGCGCAGGCTTCTTTCCCACTTTGTTGTACGGCTAAGAGCAAAGCCGTAGCCGAACCAATGGCATCAGCATCCGGGCGCAAGTGGGTGATAATACAGATGCTCTGCGCGCCAGAAATGGCGTCGACGGCGCCCTGATATTCCTTGCGGGTCACTTAAGCCTCGTCTTCATCGGAGGTCTTATACGGATTCGCCTCGCCCGCGGGCTGAGCGTTTTCCTTCAACTTTGCTAGCTCTTCATCGCGAGCACGAGCGCGCGCCAAGAGTTCTTCCATGTGCGCGGAGGCCTCTGGGACAGTATCGAGCTCAAACGTCAGGGTTGGGGTAAAGCGGACGGAGAGCTGATCGCCAACGATCTTGCGCAACTGCCCCTTCGCGCGCTTAAGTGCTTCCTCAGCCTGGTCATAATCGGGTTCTGCATCGATTTCGTGACCGCGCACCGTGTAAAAAACGGTAGCGTCGTGCAAGTCACCGGTGACGCGGGCATCGGTCACGGTGACCATCTCCAGGCGGCGATCCTTAATCTGCAGCTCAATGGCACTAGCCACGATTTCCTGAATTCGTTTTGCTAGCCGCGCCGCGCGTGCGTGATCGACCATGAGAACCTCCAAGCTAAAGGGGAAAATTTATTTCTAAATTACCGTGTCGCGGTATCAGAAACTACCAGTTTAGTTACTCACCGCACCCAATGGAAACCGCTTGAAAGCCTCACCGCGAAAACGCTAAACGGCCCGCCCTACCTACCGCACCTCGTGGCCTAACTCCAAGGAGAAAGGCCCTCAAGGTGGGCACGTACAGCGGGCCGACACTAGCAGCGACTAGTCGCGCGGAACCTCGACTTCTTCATAAGCCTGGATGATATCGCCTACCTGGATATCCGGGTAGGACAGCACCATACCGCACTCATAGCCGGCCTTGATCTCGGTCGCGTCGTCCTTCTCGTGACGCAGGGACTCGATCTTGGCATCGGTAGTAATGACGTTGTTATCGCGGAGCAAGCGAACCTTGCCGTTGCGGACAACCTTGCCATCGGTGACCATACAGCCTGCGATGGTACCCACCGAGGAGGACTTGAACAGTGCGCGGATTTCGGCCGCACCGGTGTCGCGTTCCTCGTAAATCGGCTTGAGCATGCCCTTGAGAGCGGCCTCGACTTCCTCGATGGCCTTGTAGATAACCGTGTAGTAGCGGATATCCACGCCCTCTTGGGTAGCAATCTCCGTGGCCTTGCCTTCCGAGCGCACATTGAACGCAATGATTACGGCATCGGAAGCGGCGGCCAAGGAAATATTGGTCTCCGTTACGGCACCAACACCGCGGTCGATGATGTTGAGCTCGACTTCGTCCTCGGTCTTGATATCCAGCAGGGCATCTTCCAGCGCCTCGACGGAGCCGGCGTTGTCGCCCTTGAGGATGAGGTTGAGGGTCGAGGTCTCCTGCAATACCTTGTCCAGATCTTCCAGGGACACGCGCTTGCGCTGCTTTGCCTGCAAGGCAGAACGCTTACGAGCATCGCGCTGGTTGGCAATCTGGCGGGCAACGCGGTCATCATCGACCACGAGCAGGTTATCGCCAGCACCCGGCACGCCGGACAGGCCTTGTACCTGTACCGGGCGGGAAGGCCCGGCTTCCTTAACGTCCTCACCAAATTCATCGAGCATGCGGCGCACGCGACCGTGCGCATCGCCTACCACGATGGAATCGCCGACGTGCAGGGTACCGCGCTGGACGATAACCGTAGCCACAGGGCCGCGACCGCGGTCCAGGTGGGCCTCGATGGCCACGCCCTGGGCGTCCATCTCTGGGTTAGCCGTGAGCTCAAGGGCGGCATCGGCAGTCAGGATGACAGACTCCAGCAACTGGTCGATGTTCTGGCCCTGCTTAGCAGAGATATCAACGAACATCGTGTCGCCGCCGTACTCTTCAGGCACCAGGCCGTACTCCGTGAGCTGGCCACGGATCTTCTCCGGCTGGGCTTCCGGCTTATCCACCTTGTTCACAGCCACGACAACCGGGATATCGGCAGCCTTGGCGTGGTTGATGGCCTCAACCGTCTGTGGCATGACGCCGTCATCGGCGGCGACAACCAAGATGGCCAGGTCGGTGGACTTCGCACCACGGGCACGCATGGCGGTAAACGCCTCGTGGCCAGGGGTATCCAGGAAGGTAATGGTGCGTTCGCCATCCACGTCAACCGTGGTCTGGTAAGCACCGATTCCCTGGGTAATACCGCCGGCCTCGCCGGCTGCCTCATTGGTCTTACGGATGGTATCCAACAGGCGGGTCTTACCGTGGTCAACGTGACCCATGACGGAGACGACTGGAGGGCGGTGTTCGAGGGCTTCTTCGCCGCCTTCGTCCTCGCCGAATTGCAGGTCGAAGGACTCGAGCAGCTCGCGGTCCTCGTCTTCTGGGGAGACGACTTCTACCTTGTAGTTGATCTCGTCACCGAGCAGCTGCAGCGTATCTTCCGATACGGATGCGGTTGCGGTGACCATTTCACCAAGGTTGAACAGTGCCTGCACCAATGCTGCTGGATCGGCACCGATCTTCTCCGCGAAGTCAGACAGCGAAGCTCCGCGGCGCAGGCGGACGGTCTGC
The DNA here is from genome assembly GCF_040225475.1 of Corynebacterium sp. KPL2861. Classification (NCBI taxonomy): domain Bacteria; kingdom Bacillati; phylum Actinomycetota; class Actinomycetes; order Mycobacteriales; family Corynebacteriaceae; genus Corynebacterium; species Corynebacterium sp. KPL2861. Next base: position 181,484 of record NZ_JBEHFW010000003.1, on the reverse strand, counting down.
CCCTTGCCATCTGGCAAGCGGACGCCGCCTACGACGTGCTTCTGCTGCTCTTCAAACTCATGGCGCTTTTGCCGCTTCGACTTCTTGCCCTTGCGTGGTGCGCCACCTGGACGGCCGAATGCGCCAGCGGTACCGCCGCGACGTCCACCGCGTCCACCGCGGAAGCCGCCGGGACGACCGCCGCCTGGGCCACCTGGGCCTCCTGGTCCACCGTGGCCACCGCGACCGCGGCCACCGCGTCCGCCACCGCTCGGTGCCTTGGACGGCATCGAGGCTGGGTTCGGATGCGAAGGCATCATGGCAGGCGATGGACGACGTCCGCCGCCGCCACCCTGGCCTTGGTTCTGATCCTGGCCCTGACGGTTATTGCCGCCTTCATTGCGGCCGCCGCGCTTTCCACCGCGGTTATCGCCGGGGCGGTTGCCGCGCTGGCCCTTGGAGCCACCGGGGCGTGGGCCTGGGCGGTTGTCTCCCCCACCCGTGGAAAATGGGTTATTGGCCACGCGGCGGGATCCGCCGGGCTTAGGCATCGGTCGCGGCATGGCGTTGCCTGGGGTCGGGCGCTCGCCCGACTTCTTGGCATCGCCTTGACCTGCGTTCTGGCCTGGCTTCGGTGCACCTTGGCCGGGCTTAGGTGCTGGCTTGGAAGCAGCGGCGCCTGGCTTTGGTGCTGCCTGACCTGGCTTGGGGGCAGCCTTAGCGGACCCTGCGCCTGGCTTCGGCGCCTGTGCACCTGGCTTAGGGGCGCCGGGCTTCGGCGCAGCGGATTTCGCACCGCCCTGTGCACCTTGACCTGGCTTCGGCGCAGGCGATGCCGGCTTCTTGGCGTTGCCCTGGCCGGGCTTAGCGGGCTTGGCAGTCTTCTCAGTCTTGTCTGCCTTGCCTTCGGTGGCATCGCCACCGGACTGTGCTTCATAGTGAGCACGCATTTTCTTGACCACCGGTGGTTCGATGGTCGAGGATGCGGTTTTGACGAACTCGCCTTGTTCCTTCAGGGTGGCGAGCAGTTCCTTGCTGGTTACTCCGAGCTGTTTTGCCAACTCGTGAACACGTAGCTTTCCGGGCACTTGTCTCCTCTTGGTATCGCCTAGGAGCCAAGGCCGCGAAAAACTGGCCTGACTCCTAGTTAAACGTTCTGGACTTTCATCGCTGATGCTTCATCGTTGTGCGCTCATCAGTGTTCGGTCTTCCTTTTTAACTCTGGTGTGTACGAATCTTGTACGGCTTGTTCCGCACACGGTACTTTTTCGCACTGTGCTTCCAAGTACCTACGTACCTGACCTGTGTCCACGGATGCGGACGTGCGGAGCGCGCGTTTGAAAGCATGTTTGCGCTCAGCTAGCTCGAGTGCAGAAAGCGTGGGGCTAATCCATGCGCCACGGCCAGGAAGCCGCCGGAATGGATCCGCCACCGCGCGGCTGCCTTGAGGATCATTGGCATCAATGACCACCCGCAGCAGCTCCGTATCGGGCATGCGGCGACGCGTAGCGATGCAAGTACGAAGCCGTTGAGTCTGCGACATCGAACTCCTTAACTTTCGCTGCGTCTACATGTCCCTTTCTGCATCTGGGCCGTTTACTAGCCTACGCTATATATCCGCAATTCCTTAATTCGCGTCCGCGTCTGAATGAATATCGATCTTCCATCCGGTCAAACGGGCGGCTAGGCGCGCGTTCTGGCCTTCCTTACCGATGGCAAGGGACAGCTGGTAGTCAGGGACGATGACGCGCGCCACCTGCTCCTCGCTATCCAGCACGGTCACCTTGATCACCTTTGAAGGAGCCAGGGCATTGCCCACATACACGGTGGGATCCTCGCTGTAATCGATGATGTCGATCTTTTCGCCACCCAGCTGGCGCATGATGTTATTCACGCGCTGACCGCGCGGGCCGATGCACGCCCCCTTGGCGTTGAGGCCTTTAGCGTGGCCAATAACAGCGACCTTTGAACGATGCCCAGCTTCGCGCGCGATGGCAATCATTTCCACGCTGCCATCCGCAACTTCCGGAACCTCCAGTTCAAAAAGCCCGCGCACCAACTCCGGGTGGGTCCTGGACAAGTTGATCTGCACATTGGCGCCATTGCGGTTTACTCCCACCACATAAGCCTTGATGCGGTCACCGTGCTGCAGCTTTTCCCCAGGGATTTGTTCTGCGGGAAGCAAGATTCCGTCCTGCGATTCCAACTCGGAACCGAGCTGGACCACAACGATGCCGCGGGCGTTGGCGCGCGCATCGCGCTGGACGATGCCACTGACAACGCGCCCGCTCAGCTCCGAATAGGAATCAAAAGTGCGCTCAGCTTCGGCCTCGCGCAGCTTGCGTAAAATGGCTTCGCGCACGGCACGTGCACCCACGCGGCCAAAGTTATCCGGGGTGTCATCGTACTCACTGGTTACTTCCCCGGTTTCGGGGTCGCGCTCGGTAACGATGACGCTGACGGCACCGGTGGTGGTATCGATGTCTACCCGGGACTTGGCGCCTTCGGCCTTGCCCTCCGCGGTGGATTCGCGGTAATCCAGGTAGGAATACAACAAGGCACTTGCAATCGACTCCAACAGGTCATTGACTGGGACCTGCCGTTCGGATTCGATGGTGCGAAGTGCCTCAAGATCAATATTCACTTGTCTATCCTCTCGATTGCCGGTTAGCTCTCGGCTTCTGCAAATGGCTGGTGCACGGCGTCTAGCTCACTCTGTGATGGCTGTGCAAACTCAATTTCTACCACTGCGCGGGCAATGTTTTCCAATCGCTCCACTTCTGTATGCACCTCGTTTTTCTCAGAGGTGATAAGGACAACGGCATCTTCGTCCGCGTTGAGCGCGCCGATGCGTGCGGTGTGGCTCGTGTCGTCGCCGCGATTAAAGGTCACCTTCCGCCCCTTGTTGCGGCGCCAGTGGCGCGGTGCGGTCAACGGCAAATCCACACCGGGGGTGGAGACCTCCAAGGTATATCCGGCGCCAAAATTCAGCTCGCCCGCAGCCTCTAGTTCATCGAAGAAGTCCGAAATATCGTCGGAGACTTCCTCTAATACGTCGGAGCTCGGACGCCTATCGCCATCGATGCGGATGATGACCTGTGATTTCTTCCCCGCCTTAGTGGTTTTAATATCCTCCACGTCGAGCCCGCGGGCTTCTAGGCGAGGTTGGAGCAAATCAGTTAATTGTTGTGCATCTGGGAAAGCCATGCCCACTAGCCTACGTCCTTCAAGGTACAGTCTTTTGGGTGAACCGCCGACGTATTGCTTTAACCTGTGTAGCCTCGACTGCCGCCCTGCCCGCACTCGCGGGCTGTTCCGCGGTCGATTCCGTCGTCGACTATTTTGGCCCGCGCCCAGAAGACGCGCTCGAGCGCCTTGCCGTGGCCGCCGCGAGCGATAGCCTCGCCCTCCAGGGCGTCGATGATGCGGCCGCGGATATGCGCAGCTCCCAAGCCGATGCGCTGTATGAGGAGATTGCGCGCCTCTGCGGCACCGATGACCAAGGAAACGTCCCGCACAGCTGTGAGGTGGAACGGCCCACGCAGGCACCGCCGGCCCCAGATTCCTCCCAGGTACTAGAAGAAGCCGCCTCGGCCACCACGGAAGCCGCCGATGAGGTCAATTCTGAATCCCGGCCCATAATCACGCAACAGGCCATCACGCTTAATGCTTGGCTGCCTGGCGATGCCCCCGATATCCCCACGCTCTCCCAGCCCCAGCGCGAAAGCGCCACCGATTTGCTGCAGTGGGAATACGAGCAGGTCTTTGGGCTGGATTTCGCTCGGGCTTATAGCGATCCTGCTGCCGAAGGGCGCATCGATAAGCTCTTAAGCCTCCATCACCGCCGCATCGACCAACTGCAAGAGGCGCTGAGCCAAAACGGCGAAGTTCCGCAACCGGAGCCTGCCTATTCCTCCGGTGGAACAACGCTTCCCAGCGATGCGGACTCCGCTGCCGCCTTCCTCGATACCTTGGTTGAACAAGAAGCCGACAAATGGCACGCGGCCGCAGTGGCTGCCGCACAACAAGAAAGCCCAAACCAGGAGTGGCTGAACTGGTTAATCGGCACCGCCGCCGAAGCCAAGGCAGCATAGTTCTCGGTTTTCCCACCGCGCCTACCTGAACATTCACTGTCCGGTGGGCAGCGAAAAAACAGCGAGTTATAGGCCGATATTCATTGATAATTCGTCCGACCCCTACGTAACTTGGTGGATTACGTGCTTGGTGGAGATTCCACAAGCCCAAAAACACAATGAGAAGGAGTGCTTTCTCAATGCGTACTAAGAAGACTTTGCTCACTATGGCCGCAGCTACGCTGGGCATCGTCGGCATTGCCGCACCAGCCGCCAATGCAGCCCCCGCGAGCGCCTGGGACCAAGTCGCCGCGTGCGAGTCCGGCGGTGACTGGCACATCAACACCGGCAATGGCTACCACGGCGGACTGCAGTTCTCCCAGCAAACCTGGGCCGGTAGCGGCGGCACCCAGTACGCGGCTACCGCTGACCAAGCCACAAAGGAGCAGCAGATTGATATCGCTGAAAATGTTCTTGCAAACCAAGGAGCTGGCGCATGGCCTAATTGCGGCGGCCCCGTGGCTGGCTAAACCTCTTCTGCCCGCAGCGGTCGCGTGATGCTGCGCTAGCGGCGGCATCACGCAAGTTACCGACCCCCGATTTCCTCTGGGTATCTATTTTCTTGGAAAATTGGGTGTCGGTTCTTTTTGGTTTTATTCCCTACCCTGCGCAATTTTCCATGCGTAGCGAATCAACGGAATCTGCAGCGGCAGCCGAATGATGTGATACAGCTTCTTCGGCCATCGCGCATCGCGCTCGATCCAGGCGTGGTACATATTCGCCGGCCACACGGCAAGAAATAGCGCCGCGGCTGACGCGCCACCGGATTCGCGAGTGGCACGCTCGGTGAGCAAACAGCCGGTAGCTATTTCCCAGGCGCCGGAAGCAAAGTTGTACAACCGCGGCGAGCCCGGCAGCTGCGGCGGCACGATAGATTCAAAATTTTTAGCGCGCAGGAAATGCAGCGTGCCCATCGTGATAAGGGCCGTGGGGAGCACGTTTTTATTAAGTCTCATGCTTCCCCAGGCTACCTTGCCCCTGCTTATGAGCGCTGGACCTTGGCGCGGTGCTTTAAGTTAAGCCCGCACCAGCTCAAGGAGTTTATCCACGATTTTCTCCGCCGGAACTTCCAGAGTTTCCTGCCCGCGGATGCGCAGCTCGATGATGCCGTCTTTGAAGGCGCGGCCCACGATGGCCACAAACGGCATGCCGAGTAGCTCTGCGTCCTTGAACTTCACGCCCGGGGAGACCTTGGGGCGGTCATCGAAAAGCACCTCAAGGCCCGCCTGGGATAGCTCTTCTACCAGCTTATCGCCGGCCTCCATGGCCGCGGCATCCTTATTTGCCACCGCCACGTGCACCTGGTACGGCGCTACCGCCACCGGCCAATTCAGGCCCTTATCATCGTGGCGTTGTTCTGCCAGCACGGCCAGCATGCGGGAGATGCCGATACCATAAGAGCCCATCGTGGGGATGGCGCGCTTGCCGTTTTCATCGAGGATTTGCACGTCAAAGGCCTCGGTGTACTTGCGGCCCAACTCGAAGATATGACCCAGTTCGATGCCGCGCTGCAAGGCCAAGGTGCCCTGGTTATCCGGTGCGGGATCGCCCTCTTTCACCTCTGCTGCTTCCACGAACTCATCGACGTGGAAATCGCGGCCGGCCACGCAGCCCACGACGTAGCAGTTTTGCGCATCCGCGCCAGTGATCCAGGAAGAGCCCTTGACCACGCGGGGATCGGCAAAGACCTTCACGCCATTGGAGTTCAGCGCGCGCGGGCCCACAAAGCCCTGCTCCAAGAAATCGTATTGCGCAAAAATCTTATCGCTGGCCAGGGTGAATTCCGCAGGCTCTAAGGCTGCCTCAAGGCGCTTGGGATCTAGTTCGCGATCGCCCGGAATCAGCACGGCCGCTAATTCCTTCTTCTCTTCAGCGTCCTCAAGCGCCGGGTGGGTTACCTCCACCATGACGCATTTAAGGATATCGGCGGCTCGGACCTCATGGCCGTCGACGGCGATGTCCTCGGTCTTCGCCCAGTGCACAAGCGCTTCAATGGTGGCGGCATCCGGGGTACGGTACTCCTTCGCCGCGGGCTGGCCCGCAATATCTTTTTCTGGGGGCGCTTGGGTCACGACCGCCTCTACATTGGCCGCATAATCGCCCTCGGTGGAGCGCACGAAGAGGTCTTCGCCCACCTCAGAAAGCGCCAAGAACTCCTCGGAGGCGGACCCGCCCATCGCGCCAGAGGTGGCCTTACAAATGGCGTAATCGATTTCCAAGCGGTCAAAAACATTCTGATATGCCTTGCGGTGGCGGGCATAGGAGGAATCAAGCCCCTCATCGTTCATATCGAAGGAGTAGGAATCCTTCATCACGAACTCGCGCCCGCGCAGCACCCCGGCACGGGGGCGTTCCTCATCGCGGTACTTCGTCTGAATCTGATACAAGGTGACCGGGAAATCCTTGTACGAGGAGTACATGTCCTTTACGGCGTTGGCGAACATTTCCTCGTGCGTGGGGCCCAGCAGCAGGTCCGCGTTCTTGCGGTCCTGCAGGCGGAATAGGTTGGGGCCGTATTCCACCCACCGGTTGGTCTTTTCATAGGGCTCGCGCGGCAGCAGGGCCGGGAAAAGCATTTCTTGCCCGCCAATGGCATCCATTTCTTGGCGTACTACGTCTTCGATCTTGCGTAGGGTGCGCAGACCCAACGGCAGCCAGGTGTAGATGCCCGGCGCGACGCGGCGCACGTAACCGGCACGCACCAGCAGCTTGTGGCTGGGGACCTCGGCATCGGCTGGGTCCTCGCGAAGGGTGCGGAGAAATAGTTCAGAAAGGCGGGTAATCATGGTCAAAATATACATCGCTACCCTAGCTATATGCTCATTGTCCTCCCTCCTTCAGAAACCAAGGCCCATGGCGGCACCGGAAAGCCGCTTGATTTTGCCAACCTATCTTTTCCAGAACTTACCGATACGCGGCGCGAAATAGCCGCTGAGCTGCAGTCTCTTCCCGTTGATGAGGCGATGGTCGCGCTGAAGCTCTCGGAGAAGCTGCGCGGTGAGGCCGAATCCAACAGCCAGCTTTTTACCACCCCCACCATGCCGGCGGTCGAGCGCTATACTGGCGTGCTTTTTGATGCACTTTCGGCGTCCTCCCTTCCCTCGTGGGGGCGCCTTGCTATTGGCGATGCCCTCTTCGGCCTCCTGCGCGCGGACGACCCTATCCCCCATTACCGCTTATCGGGCGGAACTAAGCTGGGCGGTCGCACCATGAAGTCTTTTTGGGGCAAGCAGATAACGCAGGCACTAGAAAACATCGACGAGCTGGTTGTGGATCTGCGATCGGGCACCTACCAGCAATTGGGCCGGCTGCCTTCGGCGGTGACGGTGCGGGTAGAAAGCGTGCAACCGGATGGCTCGCGCAAGGTGGTCAGCCACTTTAATAAGCACTATAAGGGCCTGTTGGCCAGGCAGCTGGCGCTTTCGCCTGCCGATGCCTTCAGCGCCGCCGATGTCGCCGCTATTGCGCGCGCTGCCGGCATGACGGTGGAGGAGCCACCGCACGGCTCACGGGAGCTTACCCTCGTCGTATCCCCGTAGGGTGTGAGTGCCTGGCAGGAGCTTAGACCACGGCGCGGCGGCGCTGGACGGCCGCTGCCCCACCGAGGACAGCGACCACCATGGCTAGGACGATAACGCCGGATACCCACTGCGGGGCCATGAGCCCGAAGGTGTCTTGGCCTTGGAAGAAGGTGCGCAGGTTGGCATCGGGCAAAATCTGCAGGATGATTTTGGCCCAGCCCATGTCCATCGAGGTCAGTACGCTTTCGATGACGAAGTACTCAATAATGAGCAGCATGGCCGCGAAAGTGCCGCTGCGCAGGATATATGCCAAGCCGGTAGCGAGCAGGGTGTATACGATGTATTCCACAAAGGTAAATAGGAACACGGCGTTATCTGGGTAGTGCACGAAGCTGGAGAAGTCATACGAGCTGCCGAGCGCAGCGTTAAACAACATTCCGAGGATGCCTGCCAAGGCCGCGGCGGCAACGTTAGCCACGGTAATGACGAGGATCTGGCTCGAAAGCACTTGTAAACGCCGGTTGGTAGATAGGTAGCTCCAGGCTACGGTGCCTTTCTGTAAGTCGCCACCGACGAGCGTGGCCGAAGAAAAGATCATGATGACCACGGCGAAGATGGCGCCGATAGCTAGGTCGGAGGATTGGAGGGCGCTGTCGTCATTGCGGATAGCTCCCATCAGCACGTTGGCGGCTGTCAGCCCGACGGTGATGATAGAGAGGTAGACCCACGTTGAGCGCAGGGAAAATATCTTGCGGGATTCGGAAACGATGGTATTCATGGCTCGTCATCTGCCTTTCGATAGTGGATAACGGGGTTATGCGGAGCGGTAGTCCAGGTGGTCTGCGGTAGCGCCGAGGAAGGCGTCTTCTAAGGAGGGATGCTTGACCTCAAGGCTGCTGATGCGGATGCGGTGGTCAAAGCACAATTGGCCGACCTCATCGCGGTCTAGGCCGGTAATGCGCAGAACCTCCCCATCAAAGGAGGTCTCCGCCTGCGAATCGTGCAGCAGCCGGGCCAGCTTTTCTGGCTGGTCCACCACGACCTCCACGGTGGTAGCACCGGAGGCATTGACGAATTCTTCTACTGTGCCTTCGCCGACGAGCTTGCCCTTGCCGATGACCACTAGGCGGTCCGCCGTGAGCTGCATTTCTGAGAGCAGGTGGGAAGACACCAGCACGGCGCATCCCCCAGCGGCGAACTCGCGGATGCGGTCGCGCATCCAGTGCACGCCTTCAGGGTCGAGGCCGTTGACGGGCTCATCGAGTAGCAGATGCTTGGGCTGTCCGACCATGGCGCAGGCGAGGCCCAGGCGCTGCTTCATGCCAAGCGAATAGCCCCCGATGCGCTTTTTCGCCACCTTTCCGAGCCCGACGCGCTCCAGGGTGTCATCGACGTGATCCATCGATACCCCCTGCAGCGCCGCCATATAGCCCAGGTGCGCGCGGGCGCTGCGGCCGGGGTGGAACCAGTTGGCATCGAGCAGGGTTCCCACCGTGGAGGCGGGATCGGGTAGTTCGCGAAATGGGGTGCCATCGAAAGTGGCGGTGCCGGAGGTGGGATTTTCTAGCCCCACGCACATGCGCATCGTGGTGGATTTGCCGGAACCATTGGGTCCGAGGAACCCGGTGACCTGGCCATCGGGAACCTCGAAGGAGAGGTTGTCTACTGCTGTAAAGGAACCATATTTCTTGGAAAGCTGTGTGACTGTGAGCATGGTTTTATCCTGGCGCTTTCCCGGCGCGAAGTAACCATCCTCGAGGCGGATTTAATCGTTCATCCCTGGGGATGAGAAAGCAGCTCCTCTACGGTGACCACCCCATGGGTATAGGCATACAGCACGGCTTGGACGCGGTCGCGGGACCCGGTCTTGGTCAGCACGTGGCGCACGTGGGTCTTAACCGTTGCCATGGAGACAAATTCCTCTTCGGATATTTCGGTATTGGAATACCCCAATGCCATAAGCCTTAAAATATCCATTTCGCGCGGGGTAAGCTCCGCAGAAGGCGGGGTGGTCGCGGCACCGGCGCCGGGCTGTACCGCCGCGGCGGTTTGCGAAGCCGAGTGCTCCTTCCCGCTATCCCCACCCTCCTCGCTGCGGACTTGTTGGAGCACCTGAGCGGTAATGCGCGGTGAGAGCACGGCCTCGCCTGAGTGCACGGTGCGAATGGCTGAGAGCAGCTCCTCGGGTTCGACGTCTTTGAGCAAGAATCCAGAAGCCCCGGCAGAGATTGCACCGTGGACAAAGTTTTGGTCATCAAAGGTGGTCAGCATGATGACCTTGGTATCGGGACATTCCGGGAGAACTTCCTCCGTGGCCGCAATGCCGTTGACCCGCGCCATCTGCACGTCCATGAGGATGATATCGACGGGCTCTTGCCGCGCAAGGCCCAGTACCTCATCGCCATCGGAGGCCTGCCAGACCACGCTCATATCCTCCTGCGAGCCGATCAGCATGGCGAACCCGGCGCGCAGGAGCGGTTGGTCATCGACAAGCGCAATGCGAATGGGCTCAGGTTCCTGCCCCGGATTAGACATGCGGTACCTCCACGGTGATTGCAAACGTTCCATCCTCGGTCTTGGTGGACACACTGCCACCATAGGCCTTTACGCGCTCTTTCATCCCGATGAGCCCATAGCCTGGGCTGTGGTCCTCGTCAGGCTGTGCCATGGGGTTGTGCCCTTCGATAGTAAGCGCCGACTTATCGCTGCGAAAGCGCAGGGTTCCCCTATTTTGGCTGGAGTATTTGAGCATATTCGTCAGCATCTCCTGCACGATGCGGTAGATGGTGAATTGATAGAGCTCATCGCTATCGGTAGGTAGCTTTTCCATGCCGTAGACGGTGATATCAAAGCCCGCGCGCCGGGCTTCCGAGAACAGTCCGGCAATGTCTGAGGTGCCTGGGGCCTTGGTTTCCCCGCGCGCGTCTACTTCGCGCAAGACGGATAGCAGGCTGCGCATCTGTTTTAAGGATTCGCGGGAAGAAGAGGCGATGGTATCGAGCGCCTCCGTTGCTACGGTGGGATCTTTGGCGGCGGCGAACCGGGCGCCATCGGCAAGCGCAATGACCCCGGCGAGGTTGTGCGCGACGATGTCGTGCATCTCGCGGGCGATGCGGTTACGCTCGACGGCGCCGGCCATTTCCGCGCGCTCGATGAGCAGCTGTTGGCCCTCCCTGCGCTTCCGGTTATTGGTGCCGAGCAGGTAGAAAAATCCGAGGACCGGCCAGCCGAGCAGGACCGTGCCGGCATAGGCAAGCAGCGGGCTCATGGTCGCATCGCCCAGGCCGATGTCGCTACCCGCGAAGAACTTTTCCCCAAATAGGCTTGCGGTCGTTCCGGCCAAGGAGCCTAGGGCAATCCAGGCAAGCCAGATATAGCGCAAACGCTTGCGTGAGTGCGTGCCAATGAGAAAAGCCGTGTAAACAAAAATTGGGGCGTGGAAGTTCGCCAGGGAGGCCAAGGGCGTGAAGATGCACAGCGTCATGGTGCCGGCGACGAAGAAGATGGACTTTTCTTGCAGCTTGGGATGCAGCCACAGTGCCAGCGGAATGCCAACGGTGTACAAGACCGCCACGATGGCTTGAAAGGGCGAATCGGTGTGTAAAAAGTTCGCGGCGTTGGGCAAAAGCACGCCGAAGAACACGGGGATAATAATTCGCCACGGCGGTCCAATCCAATCGCGCAGACGATCCGGCCAAAGCTTAGACATAAGAGCAAGGCTAGCGCAGAAGCTAACCGCCCGGCCTCATCCCCAGGGCTGACTACACTGGCGGGCATGTACCTCCAGTTCTTTGAAGTCGATGTCTTTGCCACCTCGGCGTTTTCCGGTAACCCGCTCGCGGTCGTGGCCCATGCCGATGGGCTCTCGACGCAGCAGATGCAGGCCATCGCGCACTGGACCAATTTTTCTGAAACCACGTTCTTGCTCGAGCCCACCGATCCCGCGGCGGACTATCGCCTGCGCATTTTTACCCCGCACGAGGAATTTGATTTCGCCGGCCACCCCACCTTGGGTAGCGCCGCCGTCTGGCGGGCGCTCGGCAATGAACCGCAGAAGGAAGGCACCATAGTGCAAGAATGCGGGGTGGGATCGGTCTCTGTGCGCGAAAGCGAGGGAATTTATTCTTTTGCCACCCCGCCCCTGCGCGCTAGCGGGCCGCTAAGCAGTGCTGAGATTGCGGAGGCCTGCGCGGGATTGAATATCGCAGAAGCAGATGTCATCGATTCCGCTTGGGTGGATAATGGGCCCGGCTGGCGGCTTATACAGCTGCGCGATGCCGCGGCCGTGTGCGCGATTCAACCCGCCGCCACTCGCCCCAAGGTGGGCGTGGTGGGCATGCTGGATACCACCGCGGGTAGGGATTCCGCCGCTTATGAAGTGCGCGCGTTTACCGCAGAATTCGAGGATCCTGTCACCGGTTCCTTCAACGGCGGTGCCGCGCAATTCATGCGCTCGCGAGGCCTCGTCCCCGCCCGCTACACCGCCTGCCAGGGCAGCCAACTGGGAAGAGACGGCGAGGTCTTTATTCACGATGACGGCGCCGATATTTGGGTCGGCGGCCGCGTCCACATCCGCGTGCAAGGACAATTGGAGGTCTAAAATGCACCTACACCACGACTATGTAAAGCACCTGCTGGACTTAGTGTCGGCAACGCACGGCGAAGAGCAGCCGGATCCACAGCTCGTGGTCCTCAATGAGGAGCTAGCACAGCAGCTGGGCCTGGATACTGACTGGCTGCGCTCCGCAGAGGGCCTGGATTTCCTCTTGGGCCGCGACGGCGGGCATGCCATGGCCTATTCCGGCTTCCAATTCGGTTCCTTCAACCCACAGATGGGCGATGGCCGGGCCATGCTCTTGGGCGAGGTGGAAAAAGACGGAAAACTGTGGGATCTCCACGCCAAGGGCACGGGGCTTACCCCCTATTCCCGCCTGGGTGCTGATGGCCGCGGCACCCTTTCATCCATGCTGCGCGAATACCTGATTTCTGAGGCCATGCACGCCCTCGGCGTGCCCACCACGCGTTCCCTCGCCGTGATTTCTACCGGCCGGCCCATCCAGCGCGGCCACGTGCAGCCGGCGGGCGTCCTGGTCCGCGTGGCGGCCAGCCACATCCGGGTCGGTACTTTTCACTATGCCGCGCAGTCCGGCCACCTCCAGGCTCTCGCGGACTACGCCATCGCGCGCCACTACCCTGGGGCAGACTACCGGGAGTTCTTCCAGGGCGTGATGGACCGCCAGATAGCCACCGTGTCTTCATGGATGCGCTTGGGCTTTATCCACGGGGTGATGAATACGGATAACACCACCATCTCCGGCGAAACCATTGATTATGGCCCGTGCGCCTTTATGGAGTCATACTCTCCCGATACGGTATTTTCCAGCATTGACCAGCAGGGACGCTATGCCTTTGGCAATCAACCAGCCATCCTGGGCTGGAACCTCGCCCGGCTCGCGGAATCGCTCGTGCCGCTTTTCAATGCCGATATCAATGCCGGGGTCGACTTCGCGCAAGAGACCATCAACGGGTTCCAGGAGAAATTCGCCACCCAGCGCCGCAGCGATATGGCCGCGGCCCTCGATACCACCACCGAGGTCGCCTCTGCCTACCTTACTGCGATGCAGCTATCTCGCCCGGATATCACGCTGGCGCACCGCGCGCTTGCCGATGCCGCCCGCGGCCACACCCTTCCTGCCCAAGAGCTCTTCCCAGATTCGGACTTCCTGGAAAGCTACCTTTCCACTGAACCTGCTCCGGAAGCCGTGGATGCTGCCATGCCCCGGGTCATTCCCCGCAACATGGCCGTCGAAGCCGCGCTGCGCGCTGCCGAGGCAGGCGATATGCAGCCCTTTACTGAGCTTCTCCACGCCGTGACCCACCCGTGGGAGCCGCATCCGTCCTACGAACAACCCGACCCGAATGGGCTTGCAGGTTTTCTCACCTACTGCGGTACCTAATTTTCGGGGTTGCGCAGCACAAAGCCCTCCGTGCAGTAGGTTCTGCACGGAGGGCACGGGCTGGGACTTAATCCAAGCCGAAGGCGTTTAGCGCTCCAGCTTCAGCGTCTTCTGGGTGTATTCCCACATCTCGTTGTAGAAGTCCTCATCATTGGCCAGCTTCATGCCGTAGGACGGGACCATCTCGCGAATCTTATCGCTCCAGTCAATCATGCGCTCGCCAAAGCAACGCTCCAGCAGCTCCAGCATGACGGCTGGGGCAATCGAAGCACCCGGGGAGGCACCGAGCAGGCCGGCAATATTGCCTTCCTGGTTATTGACCAGTGCGGTACCGAACTCGAGGGAGCCAAAGCGCGGTGCGCCTGCAGGCTTGATGACCTGTACGCGCTGGCCGGCAATCACGGTCTCCCAGTCGCTTTCCTTTGCATTTGGTACGTATTCGCGGAGGGAATCAACGCGGTCGGAGAAGTCCTTGCGCACCTCATCGATGAGGTACTTGGTCAGGCCGAATTCCTGTACCGCAACGCCCAGGTAGGAGGTGATATTATCCGGGCGGATGGACTTGAAAAGATCCAGGTAGGAACCCTTCTTCAAGAACTTCGGGCTCCAGCCGCCGTACGGGCCAAACAGCAGGCCCTTCTCGCCGTCGATAACGCGGGTATCCAGGTGCGGCACGGACATCGGAGGAGCACCGACTGCTGCCTTACCGTAAACCTTGGCCTGGTGCTGCTCAATGAGCTCCGGGTTCTTGGCGCGCAGCCACAGACCGGAAATGGGGAATCCGGCGTAGCCAGCTACTTCCTTCACCTTTGCCTTGCGGAGCAGATCCAGGGCGTAGCCGCCGGCACCGACGAAGACGAACTTCGCCTTCACCACGGTGATATCGCCGGTGTGCTTGTTCTTGGAATAAACCTTCCAGTCATTTCCGTCGCGGTCGATATCGAAGACCTCGTGGCCGTAGCGGATCTCCGTTCCAGATGCGCGCGCCGCGGTCAGGAACTGCTTGGCCAGGGCGCCGAAGTTCACGTCGGTGCCGACTTCGGTCCAAGAGATAGCGACCTTATTGGAAAAGTCGCGGCCGTCCGCCATGAGCGGCAGCTTCTCCGCAAAGGTGGATTCATCATCAGAGAACTGCATGCCGGGGAACATGTGCTTTTCGCTCAGTACCTCGTAGCGGCGCTTCAGGTAGTCCGCCTGGATTTCGCCTTGGGCGAAGGAAACGTGCGGGACTGGGTTGATGAACTCACTAGGTTCAGTCAGGATGCCATTGTTGAGCTGGTGGGACCAGAACTGGCGCGACTTCTGGAACTTCTCGTTAGTTGCAATCGCCTTAGAGATATCGATGCGGCCGTTCTTCTCTGGCGTGTAGTTGAGCTCGCACAGGGCAGAGTGACCGGTACCGGCGTTATTCCACGGAGAGGAGGATTCCAGGGCGGGGCCATCAAGGCGCTCAAAGATCATCTGGGTCCAGCTCGGCTCCAGCTCGCGGAGCATAGCGCCCAAGGTGGCGCTCATGATGCCGGCACCGACCAGTGCGACATCAACCTCATCTACAACTTGTGCTGTCTTCTTTGCTGAGGACACTGTGTTATAACCTCTTCGAATTGAAAATTTATATACATCGGCGCATTCTGCACCATATATTTTAAGCGCTTTGCGCCCCACACCGCGACTGTTTTGCACAGACAACCTGCCGATGTGTCACGCATTAACGCCTTACCTTACGCTTTTCTTTTCTCGATTGGTTTTTCTCCCCCACCCTGGTCACCACAATATAGGACGTCGTGTAATACACTTCACATTGTGTGGAAATAATGGCAGGTCACGCAGCTCCCGTAGCGAGCCCCTAGAGTTGACTAGACTCGTGTCATGGCTACAGCAACTCCGTCATGGGGGCCCGATATGCTCGGCCCCGATTTTCAATCAGCCACCCTCGACCTTGGTCCCGATCCCGATGGCGAGGGGGAAGTTGTCACCACCCTCGTCCGCTATATGCCAGGCTCGGCTGAAGGCTCCGCGGCGGCGGGCTCTGTCGATTCTTCATCGCCTTCCCGCACTTCCCGCCCAGCCTTGGTATGGCTGCACGGGATGACTGACTATTTCTTCCAAACGCACGTCGCACAGCACTTTGCGGCACAAGGCTACGATTTCTACGCGGTCGATCTCCGCAAATGCGGCCGCTCGCACCGCCCGGGCCAGTCCTGGCACTACGTTTCGGATTTGTCCTTATATAACGCGGATCTTTCCGCGGCCCTCGATGCCATCGCAAACGACAAAGTATTCGTTATGGCCCACTCCACCGGTGGCCTGATTGCGCCACTGTGTATGGACTTTTTACGCCGCCATGATCCGGAACGTTTCTCCCGCCTGAAGGGTCTGATACTCAATAGCCCTTGGCTGGACATGATGGGTGTTCCCGGCTGGGCGGTGTCCGCGCTGAAGCCTGTCATATATTCCGCCGCCAAAATCGCACCCAAGACCGCCTTACCTGGGGGCAACCTCACTGCCTATGGCGAATCGGTGCACAGGGACTTCTACGGCGAATGGGACTACGACCTCAGCATGAAGCCCCTAGCCGGGCATAAGAAATATATCGGCTGGCTAGCCGCCGTATTCCACGGTTTCGATGCCATACACAGCGGCCGCATTAATGCTGGGGTCCCCGTATTGACGCTGCAATCTACCCGCTCCCTATTGGGAACTCCGTACTGCGATGCGGTTAATCACGCCGATTGCATCATCGATGTCGCCCAGACCCGGCGGTGGGCGAAAGAGCTCAATGCCCACTACACGCTGCATTCCATCGAAGGCGCGCGCCACGATGTCTTTTTGTCCCTCCCCCAACCCTTAGAAGAGGCCTTCGCAGCGTGCGATGCCTGGCTTCCCACCATCGTGGATGCCCCTACACCAGCATAAATATCCGAATTGGACACATAGATTAAGGTACAGATATGATCACAATTGATACAGCAAATACTCCTGCCGCAGAGGAACACTACGACCTCATCATCATCGGCACCGGTTCCGGCAACTCCATTGCTAACCGCGACTTTCACGATAAGAAGATTGCCATCATCGAAAAGGGCCGTTTCGGTGGCACCTGCTTGAACGTCGGCTGCATCCCCACCAAGATGTACGTCTACGCCGCCGATGTCGCCCTCGCCGCTCGCGAAGGCGAGCGTCTTGGCATTGATGCCCAAGTCAACAACGTGGAGTGGAGCTCCATTGTGGAGCGCGTCTTCCACAACCGCATCGACCAGATCGCCCAAAGCGGTGAGGACTACCGCCGCGGCGACAAGACCCCAAATATCACCGTCTACGACGAGCACGCTCGCTTCGTTGGCCCTAAGACCATCCAGACCGGCGATCACGTCGTCAGCGCCGATCAGATCGTCGTCGCTACTGGCTCCCGCCCGGTAATCCCTGAGGTCTACGCCAATTCCGGCGTGAAGTACTACACCAACGAAGACATCATGCGGATGGACCGCCAACCAGAAAGCCTGATCATCGTGGGCGGCGGCTATATCGCCATGGAATTTGCCCACGTCTTCGATGGCCTCGGTACCAAGGTCACCGTGGTCAACCGCAGCGAAACCCTGCTGCGCCACCTCGATTCCGATCTCTCCTCGCGCTTCAACGAGCTTGCCCGCGAGCGTTTTGATGTGCGGATTGCTAACGGCACCAAGCTGGAAGAAACCGACCAGGGCGTCAAGCTGGAGCTCGATAATGGCGAGACCCTTGAGGCAGACGCGATCCTGGTTGCCACCGGCCGCAAGCCGAATGGCGATCTCATGGATGTGGATAAGGCCGGCATCAAGCTGTTGGACAATGGCCGCATTTCCACCGATGCGCATGGCCTCACGGATGCAGAAGGCGTCTGGGCGCTTGGCGATGTCTCTTCGCCCTACATGCTCAAGCACGTCGCCAACGCCGAAGCCCGCACCATCCAGCACAACCTGCTCCACCCGGAGGATCTGCAGGAGCTTCCGCACGACAATGTTCCTGCCGCTATCTTCACCCACCCGCAGATCGCCACTGTGGGCTTAAAAGAAGAAGAAGCCCGAGAGCAGGGCTTCGATGTCACCGTGAAGATTCAAAACTTCGGCGACGTGGCCTACGGCTGGGCCATGGAAGATACTACGGGCATTTGCAAGCTGATTGCGGATCGCAAGACGGGCCAGCTCCTCGGCGCCCACTTGATGGGCCCGCAGGCCTCCACCCTGATCCAGCAGCTGATTACCGTGCTGACCTATAAGATCGACCTGCGCGACTTTGCCCGCAAGCAGTACTGGATCCACCCAGCCCTGCCTGAGGTCGTAGAAAACGCCCTCTTGGGTCTCGAGTGGGACTAAGCCCCCAAAAGTCCCATAGCTAAAGCCGCCTCCCTAAGCTACGCGCAGTCATTCACGCGAGTGGTAAAGGAGGCGGCTTTCGCCGTGCCTAGGCCTTGAAGAAAGGCCCTAGCGATTAATCCTCATCTGGGATGGTCAGGATTTCATTGCCATCATCGGTGATGACCAAGGTGTGCTCGAACTGGGCGGTGAACTTACCGTCCCGGTTCTGCACGGTCCAGTCATCATCCCAAATATCGTAATCCAGCGAACCAAGATTGATCATCGGCTCTACCGTCAAGGTCATGCCCGGTTCCAAGATATCGCGGTACGTGGTGGAATCGTGGTGTAAAACCACTAGCCCATTGTGGAAGGTGGGTCCTACACCGTGACCGGTGAAATCGCGTACAACGTTGTAGCCAAAGCGCTTGGCATATGACTCGATAACGCGGCCGATAACGTTAATCTCGCGGCCAGGCTTTGCGGCCTTAATGCCGCGCATCGTTGCCTCTTTGGTGCGCTCTACTAATAGGCGGTGCTCCTCTGATACGTCACCGGCCAAGAAGGTGGCGTTATTATCGCCGTGCACGCCGTTTTTATAAGCGGTGACATCGATATTGACGATGTCACCTTCTTCAATCACGGTGGTATCCGGAATGCCGTGGCAGACGATTTCATTAAGCGATACACAGGTGCCCTTGGTAAATCCCCGGTATCCCAGGGTGGACGGGTACGCACCGTGGTCACACATATACTCGTGCGCCACGCGGTCGACCTCATCCGTCGTTACGCCAGGCTTTACGGCCTTGCCGGCTTCCTTCAGCGCGTTGGCCGCAATCTTGCAGGCCTCCCGCATCTTCTCAATCACTTCAGGGGACTGTACAAAAGGCTCACCAATGGCCTCTTGTACCTCATCTTTCCACACATATTCCGGGCGCTCGATGTCGTCTGGCACGGGCCGGATGGGGGTTGGCTTACCTGGCTTCAATTTTCCACGAGTACTCATAATTGCCCATGGTAGTCCTCATACCGCGTAGCGCAGTATCCGGGTATCGCGTCCGAGGCTGCGGATTATTCGACCATCGGCGCTGGGCCATCATTGGGACGCGAGCGGTAATCATCCAGCTTCCGCAAGAAGTTATCCGTAATGGCTACCGAGGATTCAGAGCCACCGCCCAGCACGACGAGCGTGGCGAAGGCGATATCGTCTTCTTCCCGGTAGCCCGTAAACCACGCGTGCGAGCCTTCATTGATCTCGGCCTCACCAGTCTTGCCGTAAATGGTTCCGCCTGCTTGTATTCCGCGAGCGGTACCGCTGGTGACCACCTGGCGCATCATGCCGCGCACGTTATTCAACACGTCCTCAGAAATCTGCGCCGGCTTATCCGAGGCCTTGGTCTCGCGGCCCTCAATAAGCTTCGGCGTTGGGGTCTTTCCCGCCGCCACAGAGGCAGAAACCATAGCCATGCCGAACGGGCTGGCAAGGTCGTGGCCCTGACCATAACCGGCTTCGGTGCGCTCCAGTACTTCCTTGCCCTCCGGAATCGAGCCGGTCGTAGTGGTGAGCCCGGGGATTTCATAATCCACCCCGAAGCCAAACTTCTTGCCGGTTTCCTTCAACTCACCGGGTGCCAGCTTGGTAGAAATATCCGCGAAGGTGGTATTGCACGATTGGGCGAAGGCCCGGCTTAACGGCACATTGCCGAGCGAGAACGCGTTGTAGTTGGTCACCACGCGGCCATAGATATCCATCGTGCCAGGGCACGGAACGATGGTATCCGTGTTCAGGTCTTGCTTTTCCACGCCCGCAGCGGCGGTAAGGATCTTGAAAACCGAGCCGGGCGGGTATTGGCCTTGCAAGGCGACGTCGCCGTCTTCGTCTGCCTTTTCGGTCTGCGCTACAGCCAGGATATCGCCATTGGAAGGCCGGATGGCCACCAGCATGGCCTGGGCGTCCGAGCGCTGATCCACTGCCTCTTGGGCCGCGCGTTGGACGTCATAATCCAAGCCAACCTTGATGGAAGGGGCGGCCTCGGGCGCATGCTTTTCGACATCGGAAAGCGCCGCACCGTTCTCATTGACGACGGCAATGGACCAGCCGGTCTCGCCGTCGAGCTCGTCATTGACGGCCGAGCGCACGCGCGATAAGAGATCGGGTGCGAGGCCGCGGTCCCGGGTCACCAGCGCGGGTTCTTCATTAATGCGGACGCCGTCCATCCCCTCCATCTTGGCGCGGATGACGGACTCCTGCTCTTCTGTATAAAGGCCCACCGAATAGGCAGAATCTGCCTTTTCCAGCTTTTCGGCGAGCTCTTTGGCGTCCACCTCCGCGATCGAGTCGTCCTCGCGGTGCGCCGCAGCAAGGGCGCTGCTGACCTTGGAGGCAGTGGGGCGGACATCGGAAAGCGAGCTCGTATCCACGATGACGCGGTAATTCAACCCGGGGCTCATCAGCTCCACCCCGTTGGAGGAGACGACGCTGGCGCGCGTGGCTTCCAAGGCGCGCAGCTCCAAGTGCTGGTGCGCGCCCAAGTCCGGGTGAATAATGCTGGGCTTCCACCGCACCGTCCACTCATCTTCGGCCTTGGTCAAGGTCATCTGCGTGGTATAGCTCAGGCTGCGGTCCTTGGGCAGATCCCACGTGACCTTATAATCCGCCGTGGCCACGGTTTCGTCCTGCTTTACCCCCTCGAGTTCAATATCGAGGCCCTCTGCCTGCAAGCCCGAATAAGTATCATCGAGGGCCTGCGTGGCGTCATCGGGGGAATCCGTAAGCTCCTCCAAGCCCTCGTTATTTCGGCTCTCCATGCCTTCAATGAACTCTTCTGCCACCGGCTGTGCAGATACGGGCTTAGGGGTACAAGCAACCACACCAGTTGCAGCAAGCGAGACTGTAGCAACCAGTGCGAATAACTTCTTCATGCTTTGGCACATTAGCAGCGCATGCAGCAAAAAAGACTGCCCCACACCGAGGTGCGGGGCAGTCCATTAAAAATTAGCGCGTTGAAGAATGCGGCTTACTGCGTCACGCGGACATCGGCCTTAGCGCCGTCCACGGCTTCGAGACCTTGCTCATCTGCAATGCGCATTGCCTCTTCAATGAGGGTTTCCACGATCTTGTCTTCCGGCACGGTGCGCACCACTTCGCCCTTGACGAAGATCTGGCCCTTGCCGTTGCCGGACGCCACGCCCAAGTCTGCGTCACGGGCCTCGCCTGGGCCGTTGACGACGCAACCCATGACGGCAACGCGAATGGGAAATTCCATGCCCTCGAGGCCGGCGGTAACTTCTTCCGCCAGCTTGTACACGTCCACCTGCGCGCGGCCGCACGACGGGCAGGACACGATTTCCAGCTTGCGCGGCCGCAAGTTGAAGGACTGGAGAATCTGGTCTCCCACCTTGACCTCTTCTTCCGGCGGGGCGGACAGCGAGACGCGAATCGTATCGCCGATGCCTTCTGCCAAAAGGGCGCCGAAAGCGACGGAGGACTTAATGGTGCCCATGAACTTCGGGCCCGCTTCCGTCACACCCAAGTGCAGTGGGTAATCGGTCTGCGCAGCCAGCTGGCGGTAGGCCTCCACCATCAGGACTGGGTCAGAGTGCTTAACGGAGATGGCGATATCGCCAAAGCCGTGCTCCTCGAACAGGCCCGCCTCCCAGATAGCGGACTCCACGAGCGCCTCTGGGGTGGCTTTGCCGTACTTTTCCAACAGGCGCTTATCCAGCGAACCGCCATTGACGCCGATGCGGATGGGGATTCCCGCATCGCCAGCGGCCTTCGCCACTTCCTTAACGCGGCCATCAAATTCACGAATGTTGCCGGGGTTGACGCGAATTGCCGCGCAGCCAGCATCGATAGCCTGGAAGATGTACTTGGGCTGGAAGTGGATATCCGCGATGACCGGGATCGGGGATTTCTTGGCGATGGCCGGCAGCGCCTCCGCATCCACCGGCTTTGGGCAGGCCACGCGCACGATATCGCAGCCGGAGGCAGTAAGCTGTGCGATTTGCTGCAGGGTGCCGTTGATGTCATGGGTCTTGGTATTAGTCATCGACTGCACCGAAATTGGGTAGTCAGAACCAACGCCCACTGGGCCTACGTGCAATTGCCGCGTTTTCCGGCGCGGGTGCAATACTGGCGGAGGCCCGTCAGGAATTCCTAGACCAATAGGACTAGACATGAATGCTCCTTATTTCTAGCTCGTGGCTCGTTGCTAAATGTTATTGCACAATAAGTGTTGAACGTCCCCACTCTAGCACTAGATGGTTAAGCGCTAAAGTGCGCGCTCGCGCTGCACACGTGCGCTAAGCGTTGGGCGCTCTACTCACGCCGCGCGGCGGGCACAGGGGCTAACGAACCTAGCCAAATAGCCTGATCGGATTGACCACATCCGCGATGATTATCACTACCCCCAGCGCCATAAGTAAGGCCGCCATGACATAGGTGATGGGCATAAGCCTGGTGTAATCGGCCGGACCCAGCGGCTGCTTGCCCATCAGTTTCCGAATGCCATCGCGGATCTTCTCATACAAGATGACCGCGATATGGCCGCCGTCAAAGGGCGGCAGCGGAATGAGATTAAACAGGGCAAGGAAGAAGTTTAGCGTCGCCAGCATCATGAAGAACGATGCCCACAGGGAACGCTCCACGAGTTCGCCACCAACCCGCGATGCACCGACGACAGACATCGGCCCGTTGACATCCCGCTCGTGGCCAAAGATGGAGGCCACCACGCCCGGTACTTTAGCGGGGAATTGTTTGATTCCCTCCACCGTGGCCTCGAGCGAATAGGTGGTGAAATGCCATGTTGCGGGAACCGCCTGCGTTGCTGAATACTTCTCGACGATGTCGAGGACCTCATTGCTCAGCCCGATCGAACCGGCGTCGACCAAGTCGCCCTGTTGATTCAGGCGCTTGACCGTTTCCAATTCGATGGAGAAGTCTTTTTCCTCACCGTCTCGCTCTACGGTAAGCGTCACGGTCTCGCCGGGGCGCTGCATGACCTCATCGCGCAATTGCGTAAAGGAATCAAGGTGCTCGCCATCGAGCGCGAGAATGATATCGCCTTCCTGGACACCGGCCTTACCAGCGGGCCCGTTCCCAGTGCACGATTCCAGCTCCTGGTTTTCTTTTTGGTCAGCGGTGCAGGTTACCTCCCCCACCCGCGGGCGCACATCGGCATCGGGGTTGGGCAACCCCGCCGTCATCGCCACGAAATACAAGATGACAAAGCCGAGGATGAGGTTAACCCCAATACCGCCTGCAAGAACGATGATGCGTTGCCACCATGGCTTTTTATACATTGCATAGGGCTTTTCTTCCTCCGTAAGGAATTCATCCTGCGCGGTCATCCCGGCGATATCGCAAAATCCACCCACCGGGAACGCGGCCAGGCCGTATTCGGTATGCCCCTTGCGGAATGAGAAAACGCGCGGGCCAAAGCCAATGAAATACCGCCGCACCCGCATGCCAAAGGCGCGGGCAGTAAACATATGCCCTGCCTCATGGAGTGCCACGGTCAGCCCGATGCCAAGGGCGAAAAACACTATGCCCAGCAAATTTGCCATTAAAGAAAGCTTTCTAGTCAGCTAAACGGTCAATGCGCGCATTCGCGCGCCTGCGAGCCTCACCCTCTACGGCGAGGATTTCATCGAGGGTAGAGACTACACCAGCAAACTGGGAAGACTCCCCGAGGATCTCGCCTACAACATCAACAATCTCTGGGAAGTGGATACGCCCAGCCAAAAAGGCCGCCGCGGCCTCTTCATTGGCAGCGTTATAAATCACTCCAGTTCCCTGCGCCGCAGCCTCGCGGGCGAGGGATACGGCGGGAAAAGAGACATCATCAAGCGGCTCAAAATGCCACGTATGCGCTTGTGAAAAATCGAGCGCCGGCTGCGCCCCCGGCACACGCTGGGGCCAATTCAGCGCCAGGGAGATGGGCAGCTTCATCGATGGCGGAGAGGCCTGGGCGATAGTGCAGCCATCTTTAAAAGTGGCCATCGAGTGAATGACCGACTGCGGGTGAACCGTGACATCGATGCGCTCTGGCTCGATATCAAAAAGCAGCTTGGCCTCAATGAGCTCGAGCCCCTTATTGATCAAGGTGGCTGAATTCAGCGTATTCATCTGTCCCATGGACCATGTAGGGTGCTGCGCGGCTTGCTGCGGGGTAACGTCCCACATCTGCTCACGCGTCTGACCGCGGAAGGGGCCGCCCGAGGCCGTGAGAACGAGCTTGGCTAGCTCGCCCTCTTCGCCCGCGCGCAGGCATTGCGCCATCGCAGAGTGCTCCGAATCCACGGGGATGATCTGGCCTGGCCGCGCGGATTTCGTGACCAGCGTGCCGCCGGCAACCAAGGACTCCTTATTCGCTAGCGCAAGGTACTCGCCGATTTCCAGCGTAGCCAGCGTGGCCTTGAGCCCGAGGGAGCCCACTAAGGCATTGAGCACGGTATCGGCGGGAACCGAGCGCACCAGCTCTTCGGCTGCACCGGCGCCGGAAAGTACTGTGCCGCCTAAATCAGCAGAAACCTCCGCAGCCGCCGCAGTCTGTGCCACCGCAATGTGGTCAAACGAAAGGTTGAAGGCGCGGGCCTGCTCAATGATCTGCTGCGGGTTAGAACCGCCCGCAGCAATGCCCACGACCTCAAACTTATCGGGGTTATCTGCAATCACTTCTAATGCTTGCGTGCCAATAGAGCCGGTGGAGCCGAGAATAAGTATTCGCTGAGTAGTCACCCCTCTACCCTAGCGGTCATTTACGCCGCCCGGCTATGGGGTGGATCCGGGCAAGAAGGCGGGGGTGTTTAATCGCCTTTGCAGCCACGATGTTTTAAAATAGTAGGCAGTCAAATGGCATTGGTGTGCCCTCGAAAAAAGGACACACGCGATAGCGAAGGAGAGCAAGTGTCTTCCCACAAGCCGGTACCGCAGGTTTATGACGGTGTTTCTACCGAAGATGTTCCATCCGCAGGCTTCGGTTGGTCCCGCATCAGCCGCTCTGGTGTGCAAATCGCGGGTTGGATCTCCGTGATTTTCATGATTGGTTTCAACTTTGGTAACCACAAGGGCCACGTGGAGACCGTCTGGCTCGTCGCCCTGACCGTCCTTTTGGTTGTGGGCCTGCTCATCTTCACCTTCGAGCCGAAGCTCAACCAGGTGCGCACCATCACCTCTAATAATAAGCCGGCCGACCACCAAGAACGGGACTGGACTTATGACCAGAAGACCGTATCCGGTGCCTACACCGAGTTGACCGACTCCCAGCTGCGCGCGTTGAATATCGAGCCTTCCCGCGTAGCCCACCTGCGTGTTGACTCCGCGTCCGACGCTGCCGAGGTAAGCTCCGGCAAGCACGCGCTGTAATCCTAGCTACGGAAAACCGCCGGGCCGCCTTAATGCGAGGAGCTCGGCGGTTTTGTGGTTTTACCGGGTACGTAGCCGTACTGCGTTTGACTGCACCGCACGTGTAAACGCAGAATACAACGAGAAAACCACCTAAGCACTTATCCAAAAATGCCTAGGTGGCTGTGACAGCGGGCTCTTAGGCCGACATGTCTTCTCGTTCATCGGCGGCAAGTTGGCCACAGGCTGCCGCGATTTCATCGCCCTTAGTATCGCGCACAGTGCACGGCACTCCTTGTGCTTGGACGCGGCGCACGAATTCGTCAAGCCGCGTCTTAGGAGCTGCGTCCCACTCCGAGCCAGGGGTCGGGTTAAGAGGGATCACGTTAACGTGCACCTTGGAGCCGAGCTTCTGGTGCAACTTGCGGCCTAGCATATCGGCGCGGAAATCCTGGTCATTCTTATCCCGAATAAGGGCGTATTCGATTGACACGCGGCGGGCGGATTTATCGGCGTAGTACCGTGCGGCATCGAGGACCTCATCAACGGACCAGCGGTTATTTACCGGAACCAAGCTATCGCGCAGCTCATCATCCGGCGTGTGCAGCGACACCGCAAGCGTGCAGGCAAGGTCTTCGTCCGCGAGCTTGCGGATGGCAGGTGCCAAACCCACGGTGGATACGGTCACATTGCGCTGCGAAAGCCCAAAGCCCGTTCCATCCTGGCCGGTAATCTGGCGCACCGCCTGGACCACGCGCTTGTAGTTTGCCAGCGGCTCTCCCATGCCCATGAAGACCACATTGGACAAGCGTCCGCCTTCGGCCGCCATTGCTGCGGCTGCGTGGCGGAACTGTTCGACGATTTCGCCTGTAGAAAGGTTGCGGTCTAGTCCGCCCTGGCCGGTAGCACAGAACGGGCAGGCCATTCCGCAGCCAGCCTGGGAAGAAATGCACAAGGTAGCACGGCCGGGGTACCGCATCAGGACGGACTCCAATAGGGTGCCGTCGTGCAAGCGCCACAGGGACTTAGTGGTCTCCCCATCATCAGTAGAAGTCGTACGAATAGGCTTCATGAGCTCAGGGAAGAATGCCTCCTTCACCTCCTCGCGCTTGCCGGCGGGGATATCCGTCATCTCTTCGACGTCGTCAGTAAGATGCTCGTAGTAGTGCTTGGCAATTTGCTTAGCACGGAATTTAGGTAGGCCGATGTCTGCGAGCTTATCGATGCGCTCGCTTTCAGAGAGATCCGCAAAGTGCTTGGGTGGCAGACCGCGCCGCGGCGCGGAGAAGTTAAGTTTTACTGGTTGAGCCATAATGATGCCCATCTTTCCACGGTTTACCGGTACTTTTCCAATTGGGAACGCCTCAATTTATAGCCAAGTGGAATTTTGGAAGGGTTTACAGAAATAATGGATATATGACCAATCCGAAATACCCCGAAGATGACTTTTCCACCTCCGATGATGAGGCCACCGCGGCAGAAGATCAAGCTGCTCTGGCCGAATCTGGAAGCAAGGAAGTCTCCACCGGCGCCGGCACCACCGAACCCGCTGCCGCACCACAAAAAGCCCAAGGCTCGTTCGCCGCTAGCACCTGGGCAGCTCTCATCGTAGGCTTCCTCTTGCTGATCGTGTTGATCATCTTCATTCTGCAAAACCAGCAAGAAGTTCCTATGAACTTCCTCGGCTGGTCGGGTCAGTTCCCAGCAGGCATTGCCTACCTGATGTTTACCATTGGCGGCGCTCTCATCATGGCGCTTGTGGGTGTGTGGCGCATGCTCGAATTGCGCCGCCAATTGCGCAAGCAGGCCCAAGGCTAAATAGCCCTACCGCCGCTCTCCTCCCTGCCCCCCGAAATGTTATTTCGGTGACGCAGCGGGAAGCGGCGGTTTTATATTCAGCACCCTCTGACACGCGGTGGCCCCAGCTCGGATTAGACCGCAATGTTTGCCATAAAACTCATGGCCACCCAAGTAACCATGGCAGAGGGAAGCATGCCATCAAGGCGGTCCATAAGGCCGCCGTGTCCAGGGAGAATGTGGGACATGTCTTTAATGCCCAGCTCTCGTTTAAATTGCGATTCCACCAAGTCACCCAGCGAGGCGCAAATAACAAGGCCAAGGCCCATCAAGGCACCTACCCACGCCGAGTGGTGCAAGAGGAAGTGGACGGAAAGCGCCCCAACGATGATGCCGAAGGCGATGGAGCCGCAAAATCCCTCCCAGGATTTCTTCGGGCTCACGGCCGGTGCCATGGGGTGGGAACCAAACATGACGCCGACGACATAGCCGCCCGTATCGGAGGCGACCACGCACAACATAAAGACCATGATGGAAGCGGCGCCGCTGGCCACCGGGGAAGAAATCAGCGACAGCATCGCTGCAAAGGTCGCAAACAGTGGAATCCACGTCAGCACGAAGATACCGACGGACATGTCCCGCAGGTAATTGATGGGTGGGCGATGCCGCCCGTTATGAAAAAGTCTGCCGAACATCAAAATGAGCACGGCGGTGACGTAGACGGCCACGAGGCCGGGCGCGCCGAGCGGCCAAGAAATCCACACCATGGCTTGGCCCAAAATGATTAACAGGGTGCGCGGGATATAGTACGAGTTCTCCCGCAAGCGGGTAAGGACTTCCCACATTGCCCCGCCGACCGCGACGGCTACCACCGCATACCAGGCCAAGGGGCCAGCCCAGACGGCGAGGACGACGAGGGCGCCAAGTCCCACGCCTACTCCAATAGCCGCCGGCAAGTCACGGCCGGGACCATTTTTCGGCTGCGGCAATCGGCGGTTCAAGGCGTCACTCACCGTGACCGGCTCCTTTCACTTGGCGTTGTATGCGCGTCGCGGGGCTTATCTATTTCCTATACAAAAATACTACGTATAGAAAAGCGCCGCCGGCCGATGTGGGCGCGGCGGCAGCGGAAAAGGCCTAGACCTCCATCAATTCGGATTCCTTGTTTTCCACTAGCTTGTCAACCTGATCGACGTAACCAGCGGTAATCTTTTCCATTTCCTTTTCTGCGGCAAGGACCTCATCCTCGCCCTCTTCGCCATCCTTTTGGAGCTTCTTCAGCTGCTCCATGGCCTTGCGGCGGATATTACGGATGGCAATCTTGCCGTCTTCGCCCTTGCTCTTGGCCAGCTTGACCATTTCCTTACGGCGCTCCTCGGTCAACTGCGGAACGGTCACACGCAGTACGTGGCCATCGTTGGTGGGGTTAACGCCCAGGTCCGAGTTGCGGATGGAGTTTTCAATCTCTTGGATCATGGACTGCTCGTATGGCTTGATGAGCAACATGCGCGGTTCTGGAACAGAGATAGTAGCCATCTGAGTAATCGGGGTCGGCGCACCGTAGTACTCCGCGATGAGCCCGTTGAACATCGCCGGGTTCGCGCGTCCGGTACGAATGGTCACCAGCTGCTCGCGGGTGTGCTCGACGGAAGCGGTCATGTGCTCTTCTGCTTCGAGCTGAATGTCATCGATCATGAGGCTGAATCATCCTTCAACGTTGAGGGGTAGCTGTATAAAAGGTAGCAGGTTCTGTGCCGTTTTAGAATTAGGACTGCACCAGCGTGCCGATAACCTGACCGCTGGCCGCGCGGGCGATATTCCCCTCTTCCAAGAGGTTGAAGACCAAGATCGGCATGTCATTGTCCATGCACAGGCTGAAGGCGGTTGCATCGGCGACCTTGAGGCCCTTTTCAATGACCTCGCGCGGAGTGATTTGGGTGTAGAGCTCCGCATCGGGGTTCGTGCGTGGGTCGTCGGAGTACACGCCATCAACGCCCTTGGCCAAGAAGAGGACATCGGCGCCAATTTCTAGTGCGCGCTGCGCGGCCGTAGTATCCGTGGAGAAGTACGGCATGCCCATGCCGGCACCGAAGATAACGACGCGGCCCTTCTCCAGGTGGCGGTCAGCGCGCAGTGGCAGGTACGGCTCGGCGATTTGCGCCATGTTGATAGACGTTTGCACGCGGCAATCAACGCCCTTTTGCTTCAGGAAGTCCTGCAGGGCCAACGAGTTCATGACCGTGCCCAGCATTCCCATGTAGTCAGAGCGGGCGCGGTCCATGCCACGCTGCGAGAGCTCTGCACCGCGGAAGAAGTTGCCGCCGCCAATCACCACAGCGATTTCGATCCCCTGCTCAGCCACTTCGGCGATTTGGCGAGCTACATTGTCGACAACGTCCGGGTCAATTCCGACTTTGCCTCCGCCAAACATTTCGCCGCCGAGTTTCAGCATTACTCGTTTGTATCCGGTTCGCTTTTCGTCTGCAGAAGTCACGCCTTCATCGTCTCCTTTTGCGCGGGCTGATTTTATTTCTTTTCCATCTTACCCACACAGCCGCCGCTTCCCCACACCGCACCACAGGCCAGCAGCCACCCCTTCCCCACTGCCCCTAGACAGCAGAAAAGCCCACTGAGAGGGCGTACCTCCCGTGGGCTTTAAAGGCTAAAAAGCGGGCTTAGACTTAAGCGCCAACCTCGTAACGGACGAAGCCAGTAATGGTGGTGCCGGCCTCTTCTGCGACCTGCTTGACGGTCTTCTTGTTATCGGACAAGGAAGCCTGCTCCAGCAGAACAACGGACTTGTAGAAGCCGTTCAGGCGGCCTTCCACGATCTTTGGAAGCGCAGCCTCAGGCTTGCCCTCCTCGCGAGTGGTGGCCTCAGCGATGGAGCGCTCCTTCTCGACGATCTCTGCAGGAACGTCTTCGCGCTTCAGGTACTCAGCGTTCATTGCTGCAATCTGCAGTGCGGCAGCGTGTGCGCCTTCCTTGTTACCTTCGTAGGAAACCAAGACACCGACTGCAGGAGGCAGGTCAGCGGAGCGCTGGTGCAGGTAGACAGCAACGTTATCGCCATCGACGGTGACTGCACGACGAGCCTGCAGCTTCTCACCGGTCTTTGCGGACTCCTGGTCAACGAACTCGGAGACCTTCTGGCCGTCGATCTCTACGTTGTTGAGTTCCTCCGGGGAATTAGCCTTGGCTGCGGCTGCAGCTTCAACAATCTTGTTGGCGAAGGACTGGAAGCCCTCGTTCTTTGCCACGAAGTCGGTCTCGCAGTTGATCTCAACCATGGTGTTGCCGGATACGGCAACGAGGCCCTCGGTAGCCTCACGGTCAGCGCGCTTGGACACGTTCTTCGCACCCTTGATGCGCAGGAATTCAACGGCCTTGTCGTAGTCGCCGCCGTTTTCTTCTAGGGCCTTCTTGCAATCGAGCATGCCGGAGCCAGTTGCTTCGCGCAGTGCCTTCACGTCTGCAGCAGTGTAGTTCGCCATAGTTAGGGCGATCCTCCTTGAAAATCAATCAGTGTTCGTTGAGACAGCGTAGCCGAAGAAGCGGTCTCGCGCCGTCTTTGGGTGGGGATATCTACCCCATTTTGCCTTCATCAATGCGGTCGTACGGAGGCTAATTTTAGCCGCCTCCAGCATAGATAAAAGTAACCCCTACCGCCGTAGCACACGGTGGTAGGGGTTAGGTAAACAGCCTTGTACAGGAATTATTCCCTAGCTGCCCCACACCAAAATGTGCGTGGGGTATTCAATTAAGTGCAGTTAAGAAAGTATCCTCACAAGAGGCAGGCCTACTGTGCAGGCTTGTCTGCGGGTGCTTCCTCAGCCTTTTCTGCAGAAGCAGGATCGGATGCGGCCGCAGCAGCCTCAGCATCGCGCTGTTCCTTCTCTGCGGAATCGCCGGCAGCTTCCTTAGCAGCTGCAAGCTGGCGCTCCTCGCGAGCCTTCTTGCCCTCTTCGACGGCAGAAGCCACGATGCCGGACAGCAGCTTGGTGGAGCGGATTGCGTCATCGTTGCCCGGGATCGGGAAGTCAACGTCATCCGGGTCGCAGTTGGTGTCCAGAATGGCAACAACCGGGATGTTCAGCTTGTGAGCTTCCTTAACCGCGATGTGCTCCTTGTTGGTGTCAACAATCCACAGTGCGGACGGGGTCTTGGCCATCTCGGAGATGCCGCCCAGAACGCGCTCAAGCTTGGCGCGCTCGCGGTTGAGCATCAGAACTTCCTTCTTGGTGCGGCCCTTGTAGCCGTCCTCGCGCTCATCCATAGCCTGAAGTTCCTTCATGCGCTTCAGACGCTTGGACACGGTCTGGAAGTTGGTGAGCATGCCGCCCAACCAGCGGTGGTTGACATAGGGCATGCCGACGCGGGTTGCTTCTTCAGCAACTGCTTCCTGCGCCTGCTTCTTGGTGCCAACGAAAAGGATGGTGCCACCGTGAGCGACGGTTTCCTTAACGAACTCGTATGCCTCATCGATGTAGGTCAGCGTCTGCTGCAGGTCGATGATGTAAATACCGTTACGGTCGGTGAAGATGAAACGACGCATCTTCGGGTTCCAGCGACGGGTCTGGTGGCCAAAGTGCACACCAGCGTCGAGGAGCTCGCGCATGGTTACAACTGCCATGATTCGCTCGCTTTCTTTTAATTGTCTTTCGGTTTTCCAAATGTGCGGTGTTTTATTCCGCACCCTAGCAACGAAGGCCCTGCTAACACCTTGTTTCCAAGGACCACGTCAGCTGCCGGGCCGCCACACCCTTGATGCAGGATGCGACAACTTCGTCGCGCGTAGTCAATGCCTCCGTGATGATTACCACCCAGCGGACACACTGCTATAGAAGACAATAATCCCAGCCAGCTGGAATTTCCAAACCGAACGAGCACTTTTCCACAAGTTTCTCTGGGCGTTTCACCTCGATTGTCACTCGAGTTTCTTCCGCCCCACCGCTGCTAGTTTATCCACAGCCGGTCCACCCTTCGCCGGGCATTATTGACCGCAGCGCTCCACACTGTGCCCCATGCACCTATTGCCACGACCACGAAACACCGCCGCTTGCCGATGCCCCCTTATCCCCACCCTCGCCACCATCCTCACTGGTGCGCTGGTTCTACTGTGCGCGGCGCCCGCTGCCGCATACGTCGATCCCGCCTCGGGTAAACCGCGCCCGGTGCGAGTGCTGCGCGGGTTTGATAAGCCCGAGCATAAGTGGAGCACGGGCCACCGAGGCGTCGATATGGCCCTAAGAATTGGCAGCCCAGTCGTCGCCGCCGAATCCGGCACCGTGGCTTTTGTCGGCACCGTTGCAGGAACTCCGGTGGTGTCGATTGACCATGCCGATGGCATTCGCACCACGTATCAACCCGTGCACGCGAGCGTTACCCAAGGCCAAGCGGTGCACGAGGGCCAAACCATAGGCAAACTCGGCCACCCAGTAGACGGCACACCAGGGCTGCATTGGGGCGCGCGGATTGCCAAAGACAGCTACATCGACCCCTTAAGCCTGCTGGATATGCCGGTCATCCGGCTCAAGCCTTTATAAGAATCACTCAGGCCCGCGGGTGGGCCTGGGAATAGACCTGCTTTAGCCGCTTTGCGGAAACATGCGTATAAATCTGTGTGGTACTCAAAGACGAGTGACCCAGTAACTCTTGGACCACGCGCAAATCCGCGCCGCCTTCTAAGAGGTGTGTAGCCGCAAGGTGGCGCACCCCGTGAGGTGTTAGGCCGCTTGTGCCGGTAATCGTGGCAGCTTTGTCCACGATGCGCCGCACCTGGCGCTGGTCAATGCGCGCTCCCCTGCTGCCTACAAAGATGGCGCGGGTATCTCCTCGCGCCATTTCTTTGCGCCCGCCGTCTAACCACTGCTGCAGGGCATCGGTTGCGGCAGCGCCGAAGGGCACGACCCTTTGCTTATTTCCCTTACCGGTTACACGTGCGGTGGACCGCTTTAAGTCCACGTCTTCTATATCGAGGCGGACCAATTCCGCCACGCGCATTCCGGTGGCATAGAGCAACTCCAAAATGGCGCTATCGCGCTGAAAATGCGCTTCATCGACAGAAACCGCATTGCCCACAAGCTCTCCCGCCTGCTGCGGTGCCATCACCGTCGGGAGATGCTGGCCCACCTTCGGTGTTACCAATCGTGCCGCAACATCGCGGGTGAGGTAGCCTTCCCTTTCCGCCCAGGTAGAAAAGGCTTTAACTGAGGCAGTCCTGCGCGCCAGCGTTGCGCGCGCCTTTCCTTCTGCGACCGCGTTTCCTAGCCACTGGCGCAGGTTATTGAGGTTAAAATCCGCAAATGTATCGATGTCTTGGGCCAGGTTTTTTAAGTCCGCGCGGTAGCCACGCACCGTGGCCTCCGCACGGCCTTTGACATGGAGTTGGAAGTCCGCAAAGTCCTCGATTGCCTCGTCCATTTGCCTGACCGGGCCATGGGTTACTGCGGTCTTCCGTTTATCACTCATACCCCACGAGTTTACTTGCTTTTCAGCCCATCTCTAAGCGAACCCAGTTATTTCCTTCCCGTACGATCACACACATTTTCTCTAGGGCAAGCAATAAGTGGACGGTGAGGGGCAGGCGGAACCCCGCGTCCCGCGCAATATCTTCAGCAGTAGCCGGAGGGCTGCCCGGCGGCGGGGTCGCGTCAAAGACCCGCAGCTCATTCCGCGATAATCGCTGCGTTAAAGACGCCGCAAAATTCATTTCATACTGCGCCTCCGGATCAACCGTCCCGGCGCGGCCCACCAGGGCGCGGACTTCATCAGCGCTGGCGACCAACTGGGCCCGCCCGTCCTGGATGCGCTGGTGGCACCCGAGCGAACCGCTCGTCGTAATTGGTCCCGGCACCGCCATGGCAACGCGCCCCAAGGCTTCTGCCCAGTTGAGGGTATTAAGCGCGCCCGAGCGATATGCCGCTTCCATGACCACGATTCCTTGGCTTAGCGCCGCAACAAGGCGGTTGCGAATGAGGAAGCGATGCCGCTTGGGTGCAG
The DNA here is from genome assembly GCF_040225475.1 of Corynebacterium sp. KPL2861. NCBI lineage: Bacteria > Bacillati > Actinomycetota > Actinomycetes > Mycobacteriales > Corynebacteriaceae > Corynebacterium > Corynebacterium sp. KPL2861. The sequence goes on along the minus strand of NZ_JBEHFW010000003.1, from coordinate 147,416 downwards.
TTTCTGGAGCGAATTCTGAGACGATGCAGCCATTATCGGCTATCTGGTCAAAGAGTCCGCCGTTGCGGGCCGGATAATTCTTATCGATCCCGCATGCGGCGACAGCAATAGTGCGACCCGCGTTGTGCAAGGCGGTCTCATGCGCCACGGTATCTACGCCCAAGGCGCCGCCGGAGACGATAGTCCATTCATGATTCACTAGGCCCGAGACCACGCTTTGGGTTGCTTGCCACCCGTAGCGCGAAATGGCGCGCGTGCCCACGATTCCAACGGCCTGCCCTACCTCGGGTTTCAGCGCTGAGCCGCGTACCCACAAGCTATGCGGAGGCACCGCTTGCTCATCGAACGTGGCCGGCGCGTCCGCGCCATTCTGGTAAAAGCCAAAGGCAGAAGAAAACGCCTCTGCTGGCCACTCCGGGCTATCGGCCGTAATCAAGCGCGCCCCAACGCGCTCTGCCGCAGCGAGATCTTCTTTTTGCCGCACCCAATCAAACCGCGAGGCGGTGCGTGCTAAAAGAGGCCCGATCCAATCGGCTCGGTGATAAATCCCGTGGGCAATCTCTTCTGCCGAACGATGTTCCAGCAAGGCCTGCAAGGAGGCAGACGGGCCCTCTACCACGCGATTGAGATATACCCATGTGGCAAGCGGCGTCGATAAATCAAGATCGCTCATGCCGAAATCCTCCCTACCGTTTGGCTCGAACGAAGGTCGAGGGCTTGGCCCACTTCCGCGAGATCGGGTGTGGAGCTGCCGTGCAAATCTGCCAAGGTCCACGACACGCGCAGGACGCGGTCGATGCCGCGCTGTGAAATCTCGCCCTCGGCAAGGTAGGCAGACAACATGATCATCGCGGACTCGGAAGCCGGGCGGTGCCGGCGCAAATAGGACGAGGGCACGGCACCGTTAACGCGTGCCGGAATGCCGTCGGCTGCCCACCGCGCCCGGGCACGGTCGCGAGCCGCAGCGACCCGCTCGGCAATGGCGGCAGATGACTCTTCGCCCTCCGCATTGATGGTGGCTGACTGTCCGGAGAGGGTGACCACCATGTCCAAGCGGTCGCGCAACGGCCCCGACAGATTCGATAGATAATTAAGCCGGTCATGCGGATTGCAGGTGCATTTAGAGGGATCTTCGGCGGCGCACCGACAGGGGTTGGCGGCCATAATCAGTTGGAATCGCGCCGGGTAGTCAATCTCCTGCTGCGCGCGTGCCAGGCGGACATGGCCTTCTTCCAAAGGCGCGCGCATTCCGTCGAGGACCGGGGCGCTTACCTCGCTGACTTCATCGAGGAAGAGCACCCCATTATGGGCCAGGCTTACCGCCCCTGGGCGAGGATGACCGCTTCCACCACCAAGGAGCGCTGCGCGGGTAACCGAGGAGTGCGGGGCGATGAAGGGCGCGTGGGAGACCACTTCACCGGGGGTCCCCGTGAGCGAGTGGACCGCGGTGGTTTCTACCATTTGGTCCAGGCTTAGCGCCGGAAGAATGCTGGGCAGGCGCGAGGCGATCATGGATTTTCCCGAACCTGGTGGGCCAATCATCAACAGGTGGTGCCCACCGGCGGCGGCGACTTCCGCAGCCCACTTGGCATGGTGTTGTCCGGCTATATCGCAATAGTCGAGGCGTTCCTGTGCGGGCGCCGGTGCGGGTTGATCAGAGCGACACTCGGCCGCGCGAGGCAGGTCACGCTCTCCTAGCGCCCAGGCAAAGGCATCAAAGAGCGTGGCTGCAACCAGCACATTCATATCGGGAACGAGGGTGGCCTCGGCCGCATTGCCTGGCGGAATGACCAGCGTAGAAATGCCCTCCTCGCGGGCGGCAAGAAGCGCTGGGATGATGCCGGGTACTGCCCTAACCGTGCCGTCCAGGCCTAGTTCCCCAAGCACCAGGGTTTCTTCGAGAACCTGACTGGGTGATTGCACGGAGCGCGCGTAGTCAGCGCCGTGCTGTTCTACGTGGGCGGCAAGAATCGCAAGGGCCATGGGCAGATCAAAGTGGGAGCCTGATTTTGGGAGCGAGGCCGGCGACATAGAGACAATCACCTTGGTTTTCGGCCATGGCAGGCGGGAGTTCGCGGCGGCGGTCTTGATGCGGTCGCGGGATTCAGATATCGCGGTATCCGCATGCCCCACCACATGGATTCCGGGCAGGCCGTGCCCTACGTTGGCTTCGACATTGATGACGCGGGCGAGCACGCCGTGCAGGGAGACTGCTAAGCATTTACCGAGGGCCATCGTCGACCCCCGTAAAGTGCTCTAGTTCAAAACCCTCGCCTTTGACGACGAGAGCAATGACATCGAAGCGCACGGTGGCCAGTGGCTTGCCGTCTAGCCACTGGACGGCGGCCCTGCGCATGCGGGAAAGCTTGTGTGGAGTCACGGCCTCGGCTGTGCCAAAGCTCGCGGTAGAGCGGGTTTTCACCTCCACGAAGACGATCGTGCCATCGGGCTCGCGGGCGATAAGGTCGATTTCTCCCACTCGGTAGGAAACGTTGGCGGCGATAATATCGGATCCACGCTCGCGGAGGTAGCGCGCGGCGAATGATTCTCCCCGCTTGCCTAGTTCTTGCCTGTGCCGGGGGCGCTTCGTAGCGAGGTGTTTATCGGATGCAAATTGCATGTGCGGCCTCCTTTTCTTTCGTGCTGTTTGTGCTGCACGCACAGAACACCGCAGGATGCGGGCCGGCTACAAGCCCGAAAACCAGAAAACCGCCGCGGATGTGAATAACTTCGGCATGACGAAGAGTTATCCACAGCTGCGGCGGGATGAAGTGGGCGCCGAGTTGACAGGCGCCCAGTGCCCTAGTCCGGCATGATGAAATCCGGCTTATCCAGTTCCTCGATATTGACGTCCTTGTAGGTAATGACGCGGACGTAGCGCACAAAGCGCGCGGAACGATACATATCCCATACCCAGGCATCGGACATGCGCACCTCGTAGTACACATCGGGCCCGGCGGTATGGGGAATCAGTTCTACGGCATTGGCCAGGTAGAAACGGCGTTCGGTTTCTACGACATAAGAAAACTGGCTGACGACATCGCGATATTCGCGGTAAAGGGACAGCTCTACCTCTGCCTCGTAGTTTTCGAGTTCCTCTGCACTCACTGTGGACCTCCAAAATATGGGATAGCTCGCCCTAGCTTAGCGCGCAGAAACCACAATTTTCGCTAGGCACGCGCAGTGAATTGGGCATGCGCGCGCTGCACATTGCTGTAGCTCATGCGGTGTTCTGGGCTCGCCCCCAAAGCGGCAATCGCGGCCTCGTGTGCCTTGGTTCCATAGCCCTTATGCCCAGCCAATCCATAACCTGGAAAGCGCTCGTCTAGATCCCGCATGAGGCGATCTCGGCTTACCTTGGCCAGCACGCTCGCCGCCGCAATGCATCGCGCCGCCGCGTCCCCACCGATGATGGGCAGGTGAGGTTGGGTGAGGCCGGGGATAAAGAGGGCATCGGAAAGCACATAGCCCGGGCGCTTGTCCAGGCGCGCTACCGCCCGGCGCATGCCTGAGGTATTGGCGTGCTGGATGCCGCGCTTGTCGATGTCCCCCGCACCAATATGCACCACAGACCAGTCCACAGCCTTGTCTTTGATGATGGGAAAGAGCTTTTCGCGCTGGCGGGGCGTGAGCTTTTTGGAATCGGTTAAGGTATCCAATTCGCCCACGATGCGCTCGGGCAGGATGCAGGCGGCGATGGTGATGGGGCCGCAGCACGCACCGCGGCCGGCCTCATCCACCCCGGCGACGGGGCCGAGCCCCGCCCGAGCCAACGCCACTTCAAAGGTGCGCTGCTGCTTAAGCCGCCGCATCCTGGATATCCGGATCGTCGATGCCGCCAAAGCGCGATACGGGCAGGACCACGGCTTCTACCTTGCCGCGCACGTTGTCCACCGGCACGGTGCCTTGCAGGTGATCGCCTATGTGCGCGCGAGAATCCAGGGAATTGGTGCGGTTATCCCCCATGACCCACATATTGCCTTCTGGAACGGTAACGGGGCCAAAGTACTCGCCGCCACATGCCTGCGAGCCGGAGCCGGGATCGACCGGGATCTCGGGAGGATCCAACGTGAAGCTCTGGTCTATCGGTGCACCATCCACCATCACCGCGGAATCGCCCTCCTCGCACTTGACCGTCTGACCCTCGGTGGCGATAACGCGCTTGACCAGGATATTTTCCCCATTGGGCAAAAGCCCCACTGACGCCAAGGCGTTTTGGGCACCGCGCACCAGCACGTTATTGGAGCGCTGCACCTCAAATTCCGTATTCCAAGACTCAGGGCCTTCAAATACTACGACATCGCCCGGATCTGGGTCGTGGAAGTAATAGCTCATCTTCTGCACCGCGATGCGGTCATTATCGCAGCCCGTGCAGCCATGCAGCGTGGGTTCCATCGACGCGGAGGGAATGACATACATCCTGCCCACGAAAGCCTGCAATAAGACTAGGATCACGAAGCCGCCTATGACCGGCGCAAGGAAATCGCGCGTGCGCAGGCGCTGTTGCTGTGGTTTAGCTTTGGATGTCTGGGTCATCGACCCCACCAATGCGGTTGAACGGCCAGAATACGAACTGTACCTTTCCGCGCACGTTATCTACGGGGATCGTGCCGTGGAAGTTATCGCCCATGTGGTAGCGCGAATCCGCGGACGCGGTGCGGTTATCCCCCATGACCCAGATATTATCCTCAGGCACCTTCACCGGGCCGAAGTACGGGCCGCCGCAGGCTTCCGATCCGGTCGACTCATCCACCGGATAGGTCGGCGGATCCTGTACGTAGTCTTGCTTGATAGGCTTTCCATCCACCATGACGGCCGGATCGCCTTCTTGGCAGGAAACCGTCTGCCCGCCGGTGGCGATAACGCGCTTGACCAGGGTATTTTCATCTGGCGGCGCCAAAGAGATAAAGCTCAGCGCATCCTGAATGCCGTGAATGACGGAATTGGATGAGCGCGGGGAGACGTAACTCCCGTTCCAGTCCTCGGTGCCCTTAAAGACCACGACATCGCCTGGCTCTGGGCCCTTATCACCGTAGTAAGAGACCTTTTCTGTAAAGATGCGGTCATTCGTGCATCCCTCACAGCCATGCAGCGTCGGCTCCATGGATCCTGAGGGAATCACGTATTGGCGGCCAATGAAGTTTTGGAATAGCCCCACGACCACCAACACGGAGACGACGACCACGAGAGTCTCCAGCCACCACGGCATTTGTTTTTTCTCCGTGGTTGCTTTCTCCGTGGCCGCTTCATTGCCCTGCGAGATGCTTTCGTTATTCACCCGTCAGATCCTAGCAACTGCATGCCCGCGATCCGGGTTGGCTCCCGTGCCTGCGGGGCGATTCACAGGAAATCGAAATGATTCGAGGGGTGCACAATAAAAATCTCCCTCCCTTTCCGGCACTGTGCATGCAGGAAAGGAAGGGAGATAGGCGGCGCCCAGGGCGGCGCTAGAACTAGCGACGCTCCTTGATGCGAGCCTTCTTGCCGCGCAGATCGCGCAGGTAGTACAGCTTCGCACGGCGAACGCGGCCGCGGCGGGAGACCTTGATGGACTCGAGGTTCGGGGAGTGAACCGGGAAGGTACGCTCTACGCCGATACCGAAGGAAACCTTACGCACGGTGAAGGTCTCGCGGATACCGGAGCCCTGACGGCGGATGCAGATGCCCTTGAAGAGCTGTGCACGCTCGTTGTTACCCTCAATAACCTTGACGTTGACGTCGAGGGTATCGCCGGGACGGAAGGACGGGATGTCGTCGCGCAGCTGCGCTGCATCGACCTTGTCGATAATGTTGGTCATACCAATATTCCTTTTCAGTTTGGGACAGAGGACCCTAGCGGCCGAAGGCCTAACCGGTTCGTGCCCGTTACATAGAACGATGGATTATCTTTCCATAGGAACCAGCCAATTCCAAATTCCTCTACTTCGCGAATTTACTACCCTACCTGGGGCGAGCCGGGCGCGCAGCACGCCTTAGGCAGGCATGGGCGAGCGGAGAATGGAGTGGTGCTCATCGAGGATCTTCGCCGTGCCTAGGTGCCGCGCCCGGAAGACCAAGTACGACGCCACCACGGCACCCACCGTGATACTAAAGAGGATGATGATCCCGCTCCAGAACGTTCCATCATGAATGCCGTCGGTGGCGCGGGTAAACGCGTCCTTGGCGTAAGACATCGGGTGGAAGGGGTGCAGCAGGCTCAGCGCGCGCGGAATCGCCACGACCGGCCACACCCCGCCAAAGACCATCACGCCCAGGGCGAAGGCGCCGACGGCAAAGATTGAACCGATCTTGCGCCCTAAGGTAACCATAAAGAACTGGTAGGTCGCCGCACCCACGGCGGAAATTGCTGCAAGTACGAGCGCGATCATGGACCAGCTTGCCGGCTGCCACCCCAGGGTGGAAGACATCAGGGCCATAAACGCCAGTATGAGGAAGTTCAGTCCGGTCAGCGCGGCAAAGGCGCCGAATATGCTGCGGGCTGGGCTGGTGACGCGGGCTCCCCGGCGCGCCAAGTAGTACGGCAGCGTCATCGCCAATAGCAGCATGACGAGGAAGCCGAATACGAGCACGAAGAGCATGTAGGCGCCGCCGGTAATATTCTTTTCGGTCGGGTCCGCTGGGTTGACCACCGTCTGCACGGGGTGGACCTTGGATGCGGTGAAGATGATGGGCACCGCCATATTTTGCGCGGAATCCTCTGGGCGGGAAACGGTGGGGGCTTTAGCTGCGCCATCGGCAAGTTTTGTGGATAGTTCGCCGGAACCTTCCTTGAGGCGATCCATGCCGCCCGTCAACTCAGCTCCGCCTTCTGCCAGCCGGCCAGTGCCCTCCTTAAGCGAGCCCGTGCCATCGTGGAGGCGGGATGCGCCATCCTGCAGGCGGGTCGCACCGTCCTGCAGCTGCGCGGTACCGTCGCTGAGCTTGCCAACTCCGCCGCGCAGTTCCTTAATGCCATCGGACAAGCGGTGTGCCCCGCCATTTAGCGTGGTAAGGCCGCCCAGATATTCCGATTGCGGATCGGACAGGTTGTAGTGCAGCTGCCCGGTACCTGCAGAAAGCTTTTCCAGCTGGCTAACCATATTTCCACTCGCTGCGGGATCAAGCTTGGATACGAGCGAATAAAGCTGATCTGCTTGTTGGGTCATACCGAGCCCGCGCAGAATGTCTACCAGCTGGGTAAGACCAGGCACCACGGCTTGGGCTTGTTTCAGCACGGGGATGAGCATGCCCGTGAGCTGATTGACACCGGCATCGATTTGGCCCGCACCATCGGCGAGGCGGCCGGTGCCGGCAAGGAGCTTATCGGAGCCCTCGGCAAGCCGGGTGGCACCGTCATCGAGGCGCGCGGCGCCATCGCTCAGCCGGCCTGCACCATCATTCAACTGGCCGACGCCATCATTGAGCCGCGTCGTTCCGTTGAGGAGCTCGGCCGTGCCGTTATTAAGCGTTCCCGCACCATTGTCGAGCTTATTGATTCCGTCAATCGCGCGCCCGCCGCCCTCTTGCAGCTTGCCGACGCCCTCATCGAGGCGTCCCGCGCCGTCCGCGGCATTGTTCAGGCCGTCGCTCAACTTAGTAAGCCCCTCGATGACCTGGTCAGCGTACTTTTTGGAAATGGCGTTTTCAACACTCGTCTGTACCTGCGGAATGAGGCTGGAGGAAATCACTGAGCCATTGGTGCCATAGTAGTCATTGGTAGCGAAGTTAATATCCGGCTTTTCGGGCTTATCGCTGATGATGGTCACGGCCTGCTCGGAAAAGTTCTTCGGAATCGTCACCACCATCAAGTATTTGCCCTTGACCAGGCCCTCATCGCCTTCGTTCTTTTTGACCTCAGAAAAGTTGAGGTAATCGGTATCCAGCAGGCCCTCGACCACTTGGTCGCCATAGTTGGTGTGCTTGCCCTGCTTATCCACGCCCGCGTCTTCATTGACCACTGCGAGGTCAATATTGCGCATGTACTTGGACGGATCCCACATGGCCCACATCATGGTTCCGGCCACGATGATGGGCGCAACGAGGAAGAATACGATAAGCACCCGCGACAAAGCGCTGCGCGGGCGCCAATCCAGAAGGCGGTGCCAGCCCAGCACTCCCCGGCCCTTGTGTTCCTCGCCGCTTATCGAAGGCATCTCTGCAGTGTCCCCAGCGCCTTGACCGCTATCGGCCGCACGACTCATAGTTGTCTCCTTATGGCAGTAGTTCAGCGTCTCCCCTTGCCCATCTGCTCAGGAGTGCCTCGCTGAAATAGGAGAAGAAGGACGCCATTTACTTAGTTTTGCCAAACTTACCATTAATAGGCGCGGGAGTCCGCATCGACTGCGACGTGGCGGTCATATTTTTCGGCGCGTGCGCGGTTGGCGGGGAAATTTCCCCACCGTCGCCTCAAGCAACTGCCCACCTTGCGGTGCTGGTAGGCCGCTGCACCGAGAAGTTAGAAGCCGGCCTTCTTCAGGGCATCGGCCATGGTCCCCTTGGCTGCCGGGCGCCCGCGGGAGCCTCCACGATCGGAGTTGCGGCCCCCCTTCTTCCCTGCTGCGCGCGAGGGCTTTTGACCGCCGCGCTTGCCGGATCCGCGCGGCGAATCGCCGCCGCGACGCTTCGGCGCAGGCTGGCCTGGTTCATCATCCAGCCGCAGCGACAGGCCGATGCGCTGGCGATCGACGTCAACCTCCATCACCTTAACCTTGACCACCTGGCCAGAGCGCACGACTTCATGGAGATCAGAAACAAACTGATGGCTCATGGCAGAGACATGGACAAGGCCGTCTTGATGCACGCCGACATCGACAAACGCACCAAAGGCCGCCACGTTGGTGACCGTTCCCTCCAAAACCATGCCGGGGTTAAGGTCAGAGACCTTATGTACGCCTTCTTTAAAGGTGGCGGTCTTAAACTCAGGGCGCGGATCGCGGCCGGGTTTATCCAATTCGGCGATGATATCGCTCACGGTAGGGATACCGAAGGTCTCGTCCGCAAAATCGGCGGGATCTAGCTTGTCTAGTACCCGGGTATTGCCAATGAGCTCTCCGATGCCCAGCCCCGTCTGCTCCGCAATCCTTGTCACGATGGGATAGGCCTCGGGGTGAACCGCCGACGCATCGAGCGGGTCCGCTCCCCCATTAATGCGCAGGAAGCCGGCGGATTGTTCAAAAGCCTTCGGGCCTAAGCGCGGCACCTTCTTCAGCTCCTTGCGGGTAGCGAAAGAGCCATTGTCATTGCGGTAGGCCACGATATTGGCGGCAATGGTGGGGTTGACGCCCGCCACGCGCTCCAATAGCGGCGCCGAGGCCGTATTGAGGTCGACGCCGACGCCATTGACGGCGCTTTCTACCACGCCATCCAACGTCCGGGCCAGCGACGTCTGGTTCACATCGTGCTGATACTGGCCCACTCCGATGGCCTTAGGATCGATTTTCACCAGCTCTGCCAGCGGATCCTGCAGGCGCCGGGCAATGGAGACTGCCCCGCGCAGCGAGACATCCATATCGGGGAATTCCTCCGCCGCCAGCTGCGATGCGGAGTAGACCGATGCGCCGGATTCGGAGACCACGACGGGCGTCGGCCGCTGACCGCCAGCTTGTTTGAGCAGGTCAGCAATCTCGTGCGCGAGCTTTTCTGTTTCCCTGGAGGCAGTGCCATTGCCGATGGCCATGAGGTCAACCGAGTGCCGCGCGCACAGTGTGGACAGGGTCTGTACCGACTGCGACCACTGGTTTTGCGGCTGGTGTGGATAGACGATGGTGGTATCGAGTACCTTGCCTGTTTTATCCACCACGGCGCATTTGGTGCCGTTGCGATAGCCCGGATCGAGGCCGATGGTGGCGCGCTGGCCCGCTGGTGCGGCAAGCAGCACATCGCGCAGGTTCGTGGCAAAGACCTTAAGCGCGCCTTCTTCTGCTACCTCTTTCAAGCGCATGCGCACATCCAAGCTGGAGGAAACATACAACTTGGTGCGCCATCCCCAGTGCACGGCATTATCCAGCCACGCGGAGCTGCGATCTAGCTCGAACCGATCCGCAATCAGGTCCTCGTAGTCGGCATCGTCACCCGCATCGAGGTGCAACTGCAGCACTCCCTCATTCTCCCCGCGCAGGAGCGCCAGAATGCGGTGGGAAGGCAGCGAAGAAAAAGGTTCGTTGAAGTCGAAGTAATCCTTGAACTTCGCCCCCTCGGCTTCCTTTCCTTCCACAACCTGCGCCTGCATGGAGCCCTGGTTAAACATGCGCTCGCGCACGCCACCGACCAAGTCCGCATCGAGCGCGAACCGATCGATGAGAATGGAGCGCGCACCCTCCAGTGCCTTCTTGGTATCCGCGAAACCTTCCGTGAGATAACCTAGCGCCAGTTCCTCCGGCTGGGCTTTCGGCTGCGCAATCAATGTGTCGGTCAGCTCCTCCAAGCCGGCTTCCCGCGCGATATCCGCCTTTGTCTTGCGCCGCTTCTTATACGGCAGATACAAATCCTCAAGCCGCGCCTTGGTATCGCAGGCGAGGATCTGGCTACGCAGGTCATCGCTAAGCTTGCCCTGCTCTTCAATGGCGGCAAGGATCGTCTCTTTACGCTCTTCCAGCTCGCGCAGGTAGGTGGCCCGCTCTTCGATAGTGCGCAGTTGCGCGTCATCCAAACCACCCGTGGCCTCCTTGCGATAGCGCGCAATGAAAGGCACCGTATTTCCCTCCGCCAGAAGCCTTAGCGCCGTCGAAACCTGGGTTTCTTGAGCGCCAATCTCCGCCGCGATGGTAGCCGCAATATTCACGTAGGTTCCTCACACTTCCATTTCAAAGCTTGGTATGGGACCCACCCAATTTACCGCATGCGTTTTCCGCCGCCCCAGACGGCCAGTGCGGGACACATAAAAATCCTCTTCTTCCCGCACGCTGAAAGCAGGAAGAAGAGGAATGAAACACGCCCCAATTTAGTGGATGACTACCCGGGCTCTATCGCCACCGGAGCAGCTCACCCGCGAGGAATTACCGGAGCAATACATCGTATAGGTACCGCCGGTCTGCGGTGAATAGACGCTCAAGGTGGCATCCGTTCCGCCACCGGCCACCCAATTATTCATGAAAGCGTTGTAGACGTTTTTAGCAAAAGGTGCTGACGTTGGGCCCGTAGCGTAATAACTCGTGTAGTCGCCCCACGAGTGCCCATTGCCACTACTTTCGGGTGCCTGTGCCGGGGCAGGCGCGGGTGCCTGCTCGGTCTTGGTCACGGTAGCTTCACTATCTGACGACTTCTCGTCGTCCTTGTCATCAGCCTTTGAGGAATCAGCCTTTTGCTGGAATTGGGTTTCCTGCGCGGTAGTGCTGGAATTATCCTTATTTCCGGTCACGAAAAAGACGGTCGCAGCGGCAATAGCAAGGAGTGCCACAACTCCCAAAATGATCGCCGCAATCATGGCGCCATTCCCGCCGCGGCTCTGATCAGGCTGAGAATACCCAGGGTACTGGCCATATTGTGGCTGTTGGTTATATCCGCCAAAATCATTTCCATTGGGAGAAGTCATGCGAGAAATCCTTGGAGAGCAAGTAAAACTGCGAGTGTGTGCTGCCCTTACAGTAGCACTACCCAGCACTAATACAAGTATTTCAGGAAATTTTCCTTAATTTTCTTCACTGGTATCTGCGCGCCATACCGGCTCAACCGACCACGCAAATTCGGTATGCCCAATTTCTGTACTCCCCAACCACGACGCTGTGGGTGGCAGGCACTCAGCCACCATGGGTGCGACGGAAGGCAGGGGCGCGGCAGTATCGCCATTGACGATAACCCGCCACAACGGCGTCCCATCCGCTGCGGTTCCATTGCTGAGTTCATATTCCTGGGCCAACGGGCTATCTGCCGGCGGCGACGGAGCAACCACTGTGGCAAAAATATTTACCGGCATAAAACCTGCATCGCGCAATTTCTCTGGCATGCCTGCCTGGCTTTCTTCCCATTCTTCCCGGGGCATCAGCACAGAAAGATCCACACTCACCTGCACTACTGTGCCTTGCCTTCAGATTCACGCTCGCGCAATTGCGCTAAAAAAGCCCTATCCGCCTTGCTCAATTCCACTTGGTCCAATAACTCTGGGCGGCGCTGCCACGTTCGCTCCAATGCTTGTTCTCGGCGCCACCGGTCTACCAGCCCATGATTTCCAGAGGTCAATACCTCCGGCACCGCAAGCCCGCGCCACTCGCGCGGTTTGGTATAGCTCGGCCCCTCCAATAGGCCATCAGAAAAGGAATCCTCTTCATGCGAGCGCTTATTGCCCAATACCCCGGGGATGAGGCGGACTACGGCTTCTGCAATCACCAATACGGCAACCTCCCCGCCAATGAGCACATAGTCCCCGATGGATACTTCCCGAACGCGGTAGCGCTTCTTCGCATCTTCCACCACGCGCTGGTCGATGCCCTCGTAACGCCCACAGGCAAAAACAATATGTTCCTCGGTGGACCATGCCCGCGCATCCGCTTGGGTAAACGGCGCCCCAGCCGGGGTGGGAACGAGAAGCAGCGGGAGATCGCCATCTTCACTGTCGCTCCCTCGATCATCGTGCGCCGCATCGGCGCCATACGCCCGAGCTTCGACACCCTCTAATTCATCATGGCGAGGGCGGTTGAGGTGCGGCAGGGAGGAATCAAGGGTGGGGGCGGTGGTCCCGAGTGCGACATCGTCAAGCGCAGGCCCCCATACCTCGGGTTTCATGACCATGCCTGGGCCGCCGCCAAAAGGCGAGTCATCGACCGATTTATGCGCATCCGTGGCCCACTGACGCAGATCGTGCACGCCCACCTCGAGGCGGCCCTGCTCGATGGCCTTGCCTAAAAGGGCATGGCGCAGCGGCTGCAGGTATTCCGGAAAGATGGTCACCACATCGAGCCTCATAGATCCAACAGCCCTTCTGGGGGTTGGATGGTGCACGAGCCGGCTTCCAAGTCCACTTCGGGGACGATGGCATGAACAAAGGGCACCAGGGCGGTGCTGCCCGAAGACAACTCAACCTCCAGGAGGTCTTGGCTAGGACCGTGTACGACGGAAGCCACAGCGCCGATATCTTCTCCATCGTGGATTACGCGCAGGCCTTCAAGCTCGTGGTCATAAAAGCCCTCGCCATCATCCTCTAATGGGGCAGCGAAAAATTGTGTACCACGCAGGCTTTCCGCCTGAGTGCGATCTGCAATTTCCTTGCACGTCACCAAAAGCCGCCCCTTGTGGCTACGCACCGCAGAGATGGTCAATTCGTGCTCCTTGCGGCCCTGCCTTCCCTGCAGTTTTTCTCCCACCGCAAAGCGCACCTCGGGCCCATCGGTGGTGGGCTCTACCACCACTTCTCCCTTGATCCCATGCGACTTAATGACGCGCCCAATCATCAATTCCATGGCGCAGAGTTTACCGCATACACCCGGCTGCCTTTATTTTCTGCCGCGCTCCCCACAACCTCACTCCAAGGAATTACGCTTGAAGCATGAACGATTCTCCCCACCCGTCCTCCGATCCACGCAGTGCGCATCAGGACGCACCGAGTTCCCCCTTGATCGACCTTGATCTGGTGGCCTTGGCACCTCCCACAGATCCTGAACGCGAGCGCCCTGGGGTCAAGAGAGTCTTGAACGGGGAGCGCGCAAACCTCATCCTTTTCAGCTTTTCCCCCGGTCAAACCTTGCCGGATCACAAAGCCGCCCACCCGATCACTGTGCAGGCAATACGCGGAGAAGTGAATTTCACCTGCGGGGAGAAGACGGTCGCACTAGCCCCAGGTAACATTGTGCACTTACCGGCCTATATAGTGCATAGCGTTGCCGCACCCCTACCGGATGTGAACTCGGACTCACCCACAGAGCAGCCGGACGGGCAACCTGCACTAATGCTTTTAACGATGCTTACAGGCTAATTGGAATACACACACCGTTAGGACAGATTTTGGATACAACGCAGTCTCATAACAAGCCCTATCACCACGGAAACCTCCACGACGAGCTGCTACGGATCGCTGTACAATTAGGCAAGGAAAAAGGTCCCGAGGCTATTACCATCCGCGCCGTCACCCGCGCGGCAGGAGTGTCCCCCACCTCTGCCTACCGGCACTTTAAGGACCAGGAAGAACTTCACGATAAGGTGGCCGAGCTAGCCACCGACGAGCTCGTGCGCCGCCTTCACCACACCACCGATAAAGCGGGCGACCTCGCCTTCCCCGATCACCTCGTGCAGATCGGGTATGCCTACCTCGATTTTGCCCTCGATGAAACGAATTTCTTCCGTTGCATGCTGGAGTGGAAGGCGCTGCGCTTTATGCTCGGTGTGGACCCCTCAACTCCCGATGATCCAAAAAGCGAACACCTCAATCTGATTCAGCGCTACTTCGATCTCTTGGTCCGCCATGCCCAGGCCCTAGGCCAAACGCCTGATAAAGAATATTTCCTACACAATAGCTTGCTGTCGTGGTCCGCCGTCCACGGGTTTACCGTGCTTGCCATTGACGGGCCCCTGTCAAAACTGCCGCGTGAGGAAATCTATAAGCTGTTCAAACCCGTCGTCGCAGGCAGCTTGCGAGGGATGGATTTTAAAGATCCGGGCGATGTATACGCCAATTACCCCGAATTGCGGCCACGCAGTGAATAGCGCTAGCCACTAGCCTTGGTGATGGACGCGCGCTGGCCGAGCGCGCAAAATCCCCCACTCGTTATCGCGCATAAATGCAACGATATCGGGTGGGGGATGAAGTTTATGCACAGCGGCCCTAATTAGTGAAGGGCGCTAGAGAACGAGCAGATTACTCTGCGGACTCCTCAGCATCTTCTGCATCAGCGTCTGCCTCGCCGGCAGCAGCAGCGGCAGCCTCAGCTGCAGCAGCCTCTTCAGCTTCCTTCTTCTTCTTAGCTTCTTCCTTGGCCTTCTTCTTCTCGGTGATGGCCTCGATGGTTGGGCCGTTATTAGCCTCAGACAATGCCTCGTTGAAGATGTCCAGCTTGGACTTCTTCTCTTCGGCAACCTTCAAGGTGCCTTCTGCGCCCGGCAGGCCCTTGTGCTTCTGCCAGTCACCGGTGACCTTCAGTAGTGCCAAGACAGGCTCGGTAGGCTGTGCGCCAACGGACAGCCAGTGCTGTGCGCGCTCGGAGTCGATCTTGATGAGGGAAGGCTCTTCCTTCGGGTGGTAGATGCCAATGTTCTCGATGACCTTGCCGCTGCGGCGGGTACGAGCATCAGCGATAACTACGCGGTATTCAGCGGCGCGGATCTTACCTACGCGCTGCAGTTTAATTTTGACAGCCATGATGGCTCCTTTTCTAGTCACTGGGCAGTTCAGACACGCGCTGTTTAGCACGCCGGTTCAACCCTTGGATTTTATCTGCGCGTGACGTACCGGCCGACCGTAGACGGGAACGGTGTTACGCAGAATGAAACGTCTCATTATCATCAGCAGTTCGCACTACTGCGATAACCCGAACCATTTTAGCGTGTGCAGGCAGTATTTTAAAATCTCCGCGTCTCCCGCGTTTTACCTTGCCCCGTTATGCCTTCGAGACCTTTAAAGAGTACCCTTATTAGCCGAATGTAAACCTTTGCCCCAGAAGGCTTTGAAATACGCCGCGTTTGTTTCCCGTGAACAAGCGCACGAAATGACGTTTTATGACAAATGATTCTCCACGCAACTTTCGATACCGCTATGACCTCGATGGTCTGCGCGGTATCGCAATTGGCCTCGTAGTTATCTACCACGTCTTTGTCGGTCGCGTATCTGGCGGCGTGGATGTCTTCTTACTGCTTTCCGGTTATTTCTTCCTAGGCTCACAGCTGCGCTATGCCGGCAAGCCCAACGCCTCCTTGAACCCATGGTGGCCAATCTGGCGCACGTTGCGCCGCTTGGTACCAAGCCTCGTCCTAGTCATCGGTGTGACGTATATATTGGTGCGCCTTTGCACGCCGCAGCTCATGCGCACTGAATTTACCCAGCAAATTACGGCAACCATGCTGTACTACCAGAACTGGGAACTGGCGCGCCAAAACGCTGACTACACTGCGGCCGCCGCCGATACTTCCCCGCTGCAGCATATGTGGTCAATGTCCGTGCAGGGCCAGTTCTACCTGATGGGCATTGCCTTTGCCCTCATCCTGGCCGCGATTATGAAATGGCGTCCGCAGCAATCTTCGCTGCGGACCAGCCGCTTCCCCACGGTCAACCAAATCGCCGGCCCCATTCTCATCGTGGTGACCATCGTGTCCTTTGCCTATGCCTCGCGCCATGGGCTGCACGGAACGCCAGAAAACTACTACTCCACGTGGTCGCGTGCCTGGGAGTTGACCCTCGGTGCGGTTCTAGCCATCTACGGTTCCGCATGGAAAATCCCTGCACGTTTTTATGACCTGTTTACCGGCCTTGGCCTTTTCATGCTGGTCTTTACCGGCGCCATCATCGCAGAGACCACCGCCTACCCAGGACCGCTCTCGCTTTTGCCTTTGGGCGGTGCCGTGCTCATCATTTTGGGCGGTGGCGGCAAGATCTCCAAGGCCATGGCCTCTAAGAAGGCGCGCTGGCTAGGCGATGTCGCCTATCCGCTGTACCTTTGGCACTGGCCGCTGCTTATTCTGTCCACCTCGTACTTGGGTCAGCAGACCCCGTCGTGGTGGCTGGGCATCATTATCATCGCCATCTCCCTGCTGCTTGCAGATATCACGCATCGCTTCATCGAACGCCCCCTGCGCCAGCACCGCAAGCGACCCTTGGCAGAGGACCTTCCGGCCCACAAGGCGGTCTCTAGTCTGTCCACCCGTGCCGGTGCCGGTCGAGCCATCGGCGGTGTCGTAGTGGCCAGCTGCGTCGCGGCGCTGCTTCTCATTCAGCCGCTGTGGCTGCGCACCATTAATAATGCTGACGCGGAAATGCTCAATCCCCAGCAATATCCCGGAGCCACGACATTCATTAATGACATCACCCCGCCGGACGGAGTAGAAATCAAACCAGATCCCATCGTAGCCGGGGGCATTGAGCCGCCGGTTGCTGCAAACTGGTGCTTCGTGCCCGATACTCAGCCCGCTGATTTCTTCTTTGAGACGCGCAGGGACGGCAAGACCCCTTGCATTTTCGGCGATACTACCGCGGAAAAAGAAGTCTATCTGGTGGGAGGATCCCACGCAGAACAATATTCTTCTGCCCTCGACCGCCTCGGCCGAGAGATGGGTTTCAAGCTGGTTCCCCTCTTGCGCCAAGGTTGCCCCATCGAGCTTGGCGATGACGTCACGGTCAGCCCAGAGTGCGCCGAGTGGGGTGAACTGGTCATGGACCGCATTGCCGAAGCTCAGCCAGAGTTGGTTATCTCCAATACCACCCGCCCGCAAAACGAGTTTGGGCATGGCCCCGACGCGGTGCCCGCCGGCTACCAAGCCTTCTGGGATGAGCTGTCCAAGCGCGATATCCCCTTCCTGGGTTTCCGCGATAACCCGTGGGGATTCGATGAGGACGGGGAGCCGCGCGAATTCGATGAGTGCTACGTTGCCACTGAAGACGCTGTGGGCTGCGGCATGCGGTTTGAGGAGGTTTACCAACCTTACGATCCAGGTGCCGTTGTTCTATCGCAGTACGAAAACATGCTGTCACTCGATACCGCGCCGTGGTTCTGCGATGCTAATGGCGATTGCCCGGTCATCATCGGCAACACCATGGTCTACCGCGATATGCACCACATCACCAATGCCTTTGCGGATTCCGCGATGCCGATGATCCGAGAAGCCCTCACCCCCTTCTTGAACGGCGAAAAAGTCCAGCAAGAGGCGCCAGAAATCTCCCCTGAAGAGGCGGAGGCAGCACTAGAGGAATCGCCAGCTTCCCCCACCACCGGTGGCACGCGGCGCGCCAACCCAGTGCCGTACCCCAATACCCCGGAAAACGATCCAGTTTAAACGCTCCCCCGCGACGACACGCACAAAGGTGGCCCATTACCTGTAAGCAATGGGCCACCTTCTATTTATGTCTCTGCCTATTTATGTCTCTGCGCGGCTACTTTTTACCCTTGCCAAAGTTGAGGTTATCGAGGTCGATATTCTCCATGCCTTTGGGCATCTTGGGCATGCCGGGGATCTTTCCACCGCCAAGGCCACCGGCACCGCCGGCGCCGCCCATTTGCTGCTGCAGCTGCTGTAGCTCTTCCATCGACGGCATACCGCCGCCCATTCCTGGCATTCCGCCCGGCATCTTGGGTCCGCGGTTGCCACCGCCGCCCTTGCCCTTCTTGCGCTTGCCGTTTTTGCCCTTGCGGCCTTTTGGCTTTTTCTTGGTGGCGGAACGCCCGCCACCACCCATGCCAAATTGCCCGGCCATCTTGGACATCATCTTCTTGGCTTGGTTGAAGCGCTCAATGAGCTGGTTGACCTCGGAAACGCTCACACCGGAACCATTGGCAATGCGCTTGCGGCGTGACGCGTTCAAAATCTTCGGGTTATCGCGCTCTTCTGGGGTCATACCGCGGATGATGGCCTGGATGCGATCCAGCTGCTTTTCATCCACCATGGCGGCCATTTCATTCATCTGCTTGCCGCCAGGCATCATCTTCAGCAGGTTGCCAATCGGACCCATCTTGCGGATCATCAGCATCTGGTCTAGGAAGTCATTCAGCGTGAGCTCGCCAGAGCCCAGCTTGGAGGCTGCTTCTTCGGCCTTCTGGTGATCCAGGGTGGCTTCCGCCTGCTCAATCAGGGAGAGCAGGTCACCCATGCCCAGGATGCGGCTAGACATACGCTCTGGGTGGAAGACATCGAAATCATCGAGTTTCTCACCAGTAGAGGCATACAAAATCGGCTTGCCGGTCACCTCACGAATGGATAGCGCTGCACCACCGCGAGCGTCACCATCCAGCTTCGTGAGAACCACGCCGGTAAAGTCCACGCCATCGCGGAAGGCCTCCGCCGTTTGCACGGCGTCTTGACCAATCATGGAATCGATGACGAAGAGGACTTCATCCGGGTTTACGGCATCGCGGATATTGCGCGCCTGCGTCATCAAGGTTTCATCAATACCCAAGCGGCCGGCGGTATCGATGATGACCACATCGTGCTGCTTCTGCTTTGCCTCAGCAATACCGCGCTTGGCGACGTCCACCGGGTCCCCGTGCGAGGTACCCATCTCGTGGTCATTGGAATCCAGGGAGGTACCTGGGTCCGGGGCGAAGGTTGGTACCTCCGCGCGCTCGCCGACGATCTGCAGCTGCTGCACGGCTCCTGGGCGCTGCAAGTCACAGGCCACGAGCATGGGGGTGTGCCCCTGCTTCGTGAGGTGCTTGGCCAATTTACCGGCCAGGGTGGTTTTACCAGCACCCTGCAGACCGGCCAGCATGATGACGGTCGGAGGATTCTTGGCCAGGTTCAACCGGCGGGTTTCGCCGCCGAGGATCTCAATGAGCTCCTCATTGACGATCTTGACCACCTGTTGGGCGGGGTTGAGCGCCTCAGATACTTCCGCGCCGCGGGCGCGTTCCTTGATGCGCTTGATAAACCCGCGCACCACCGTCAGAGAAACGTCAGCTTCCAGCAATGCCAAACGAATCTCACGAGTCGTGGCGTTGATATCCGCCTCAGTTAATTTGCCCTTGCCGCGCAGGCCCGCCAGGGCTGACTGTAGGCGGTCTGATAGTGAGTCAAACACTACGGATGCGCTCCCTTAAATTAGATCGATCTAAAGTTCAATTATCCAATCTTAGTCCCTAGCCAGGGCCCTGGTCACATTCCCCACCACCTGGGCGCGAGAAACCGAAGCGCCAAAGAAAACGTGCACAATCATCGTGGCGCCCAAAATCTCATGGCGCAGCCACATAAACTCCGGCAATGACTCCACCAAATAACCCAATGCACCTATTCTCTCCACGGTGCGAATCTCTAAGATTCCGCCTACGTTAAAGGCTGCCGTCGTGGGCTCACCTGCGATATCGGGAAGCTCTGTGTACGTACGCGAATTATAGGACTGGATAAACCTATCCGGTTCCGCGGCCTCTGTGAGCGTCTTTTGCACGGTACGGATGACAAATTCCGCCTGATAGTCACCAGCATCACCGCGCACGAAATTGGCCCGCACGATGGTCCACCCCAAGGCGGAAATCAGCGCAAAAATGCGCTTAAACTCTGCCTTATTGGCACCAGACCACGTCACTGTGACCACTTCCTCTTGCCAATCGACCGCCAGGCCTACCCCGTAATCGTCCTGGGGAACGCGAACTAAAGGGTGGGTGACTATGCGAGGCTTATTCGCTTCCAAAGCGCGGGCCACGATAAGGCCCTGCGCCTGCGCGGTGCGGGCGGACCAGACCCCAGGGCCCGTCGATAAGGCATCCGCCTTGGACAAGGTCGCAAGCAGCGAAATGGTCAATTGGTCATAATGGCAGACGTTTAATAGGGCATCGCGCGCGGCATCCGAGCGCGGATCCATCGTCGCCGCCAATCGCGCCAGGCTCGTATGCTCTGCCACCACGGTTTGCACGCGGGAGATATCTGCAAGGTTAAACCGCATGCGCGCGGCCTGCCGCGCCACCATCTCTGCTCCTACTTGCTCGTGCGGGCGGTCATGGCCCTTTCCCAAATCGTGATACAACGCAGCCAAGAGGAGGAGATCTGGGCGGGCCACCGATGTGCGCACCTCGGCGCAGCGCGTCACGGTGGCAACCAAGTGATAATCCACGGAATGCATGTGGCTGCGTTCCCTGGGCAATAATCCGCGCACATGGCCCCATTCGGGGACTAAACGCTCCCACAGCCCATAGCGATCCAACTCCGCAATCACCCGTGGGGTATGGGCCGGCGAGGACAAGATGGCGAAAAAGTCATCCACGGCCGCCCGCGGCCACCGCTGCGGTGGGGGCGGTAATTCCTGCAGCGCTCGCCACGTCGCTAGCGATACGGAATAGCCCGTGCGCGCCGCGGCCGCCGCAACGCGGGTCAATAACCATGGATCTTCACAATTGGGTGTGCGGGCCAGGGAGATAACGGCGCCATCGGCCACGACGTCCACGTCGAGGGGACGTCGCACGCGGTCTCGCCCCTGCGCCGGACCAGCGCTGCGGCTACCCAAAACGCCGCGGGCTGTGGCCAAGCTACGCTCTACTGCCTCATCGACCGCAGAGGCAGCAGTAACCAGCGCCGCGGTGAGCTCATAGCGGCTACTAAAGCCCAATTCATCAGCAACATCTGCGGCAAAGTCCGGATCCAAAATATCGCGGTGGCGGCGAGCCTTCACGTGCAGCAGGGTCCGGGCATCGAGTAGCAGCCGCCGCTCTTCCTCCAGCGCGGGCAGATCACATAGGTTGCCCAGGGCTAAAGCGCGCAGGAGCTGAATATCGCGCAATCCCCCACGCCCGTTTTTTAAATCTGGGTTGGTCATGGTGGCAACGGCGCCGGAGCGGTTCCACCGGGCGATGGCGATATCGACGAAGCTATCAAAGCCCCGCTGCAGCTGCCGCCGCCACGCATGCAGGAGGCGCTGACGGGCGTCATCGACAAGCGGCTTATCGCCTGCGATATACGTCAGATCCAATTGAGCGAAGCCAGCCGAGGCATCCTGCAGGGCAATCTCCGCGCACTCCTGCGGGGTACGCAGGGCAAAGTCCAACCGATACTTGGCATCCCACACCGGGTACCACAATTTTTCTACCTGGCTGGGGTCTGGCTCGTGGTCCTCCGGGAAAATCAGGATGACATCAATATCGGAATAGGGAGTCATCTCCTGCCGGGCCACAGAGCCGGTTGCTGCTAGCGCCGTGTGCGGCGGCAGGTCCAAACCCTGGAGTATGCGCACCGCCGCTGCATAAGCCTCGCTGCGAAGAGCGGATGCTGCCACCATCTGTAATTACAGAGCGGTCTCGCCGCGCTCCCCGGTGCGGATGCGGATGACGTCTTCTACCGGGGTAATCCAAATCTTGCCATCGCCAATCTTGCCGGTATAAGCGGCATCCACGATGGCGTCAATGAGGTCTTCCACCTGGTCATCAGCGGTCAAAACCTCCAGCTTCACCTTGGGCACAAAGTCCGTGGCGTACTCCGCACCGCGGTAGACCTCGCTGTGCCCGCTCTGCTGCCCAAAGCCCTGGCTTTCGGTCACGGTAAGGCCGTGGACATCCTGCTGTTTTAATGCCTCCCGGATATCCGGCAGAGTAAACGGTTTAACAATGGCGGTAATTAGTTTCATTTAATCCTCCTGAAGAAAAGTAAAGTTCAGCGGCCAAGCAAGGCGCGGATATGCTGCGTTCTAGTCTAGCCCCGCCCAACTTCCGAATGTGCCCGAATTACGGTGGCAATCGGTAAATCAAGCTAGGACCCGCTGCGCTAAGCACCGCGGCAGCGCAAAAGAAACGCGGGCCGCACACCTCCTTGGAGAAGGTACGCACCCGCGCTACTCATGAGGAAAGAACAACCCTAGATTTCGTCTTCATCTGCATAGACGGTCTGGATTTTCTCATTATTGTGTTTCGCGTGCTTGACGTCAGTAACCGCAACGCCATAGATGGAACGGCCCAGGTAGAACGAGCCCACCGAGCCGATAATCCACACGCCAAAGCAGGCAATGAGGCCCTTGATAAGAAGGCCCAAAGAAAAGCCATCTTGGCCAAAATCCACCACGAGCTTGGCGACGATAATAAGCGGTACCGCCAAACCCACGGTCGGGCCCATCAGGTTGGCACGGGTCAAGGCATCCGGCGCGCGCCACAAGGAGACCACGGTTGCCACCACGAGGATGGTGGCCACAATGAGCAAGACCGAAGCAATAATCTCGTAAACAGCCATGACTTATCGCCGACCTTTCGAAATAATGCGGGCCATAGACAAGGTCGGCAAAATACCGGCCGCGATGGCGCCAATCAAGGCAATGTCATAGGCCAAGGGGGCATTGTTGATCATTGACCAGCCGAGGTACATGCAGATCATGCCGTAAAAGACGATGTCTGACATCACCGCGCGGGTGAGTTCATCGCGGGTGCGCAGCGCTAATAGCACCCCGCACCAGGCGGCCCCGCCCATGATGAACACGCACACTAGTACAACCCAACCGAATGGGGACAATGTTGCAAAATCAATCATCGGTCGGTCTCCTTCCTGCGTTGAATTTTCCGGGCGAGGTGCTTGGGCTTTTCGACGTCCGCCTGGCTCTCCGAAAGCGGAGTGTCCTCCGCCCGCGCGAGGTCCGGCGAGCGCATATAGCGACCCAGGGTATCCAAGGGGAATTCGTAGAAAGCCTCATCGAGCTCCGTCGTATCCCCTTGCCCAGGAACGCCATAGTCGATGCTCTTCACGCGCGGTGCCAAGTGCTCTTCCATATCGGCCAAGTCAGCCACAATCGCCGCAGGATCGGAACCCTGTACCGCTTGTACTAGCACGATGCGGGGCAAGCCCTTGCGCGGTGGTTCGCGCAGTCCCAACGACAGCGTGCCAGGGGTTGCGGTAATGGAAGAGGTGAACCAGAAAATCTCCCAGGCGCTGGTAACGCGCAGTGGATACCGGATGATCACCGGGTGGTATTCGTTATCGGGCTTAAATGCTGACATCGCCAGGGTGAACCCAGCAACGAAAATCTCCTTGATGAGCCAGAGTGCATAAGCTACGGCATGCATTTATCGGCCCTCCTGAATGTCATCGATATTAGGTAGTGCGGCTGAATCATCGCCCAAGATGGTGTCAGTATAAGCCGTCGTGTCCAGCAGTTGCTCGGCTGCGGTTTCCACCGCATCAATAACCACGCCGGAGAAAATGAACATGCCCAGCGAGACCAAGATGAGCGCTGCGGAAGGCGCCATCAGCTTCTTGCGGATGATGAGCTCATCTGGAACCTTGTCCGAGGGCAAATCGTGTCCCCAGAAGGCTTCGCGCCAGACGCGCAACATCGCCAAGAATGCGGCGAAGGAAGCGATGATGATGGCGGCAATAGCAATCCAGGCCCAAGCGCCGCCGTTGCGGGCGACCTCGAAGACGATCATGAGCTTGCCCCACATGCCGGAGAATGGTGGGAAGCCCACCACGGAGAAGGCACCGGCGGCAAAAATCCAGGCGATGATGGTATCGCGGCGCGCGAGGCCGGATAGCTTGGTCAAGTCACCCGTACCGTAGGTCTCTTCGATGGCACCGGACGCCAGGATCAACGAGCCAACGGTCACCATGTGGTGAATCGTGTACATGATACCGGCGGCCAGAGCGCGGCTCGGATCCTCCGAAGTAAAGGCCAGCATCACCAAGATGAACGGCATACCGTTGAGCATCTGGTAACCCAGCACGCGGCGAATCGTCTTTTCGGTCAGACCACCAAAGGCACCGATCATCATCGAGATCAGCATGAGGACGATGATAAGGACGTTCCACCGCTGCTCAAGATCGAAAAGCTGCACGTACAGCCGGTAGAGCATGTAGACGGCGACCTTCGTGTGCAGGCCGGAGAAAAGGCCCATCACCGCGGCCGACGTGCCTGGATAGGTACGCGGTAGCCAAGACTGCACCGGGAAGACACCGGCCTTGGCGGTAATCGCAATAAGGATAATGCCCGCGGCGACGGTGACCGGGCCGTTGCCGGCAGCGGCCCCCTGCAGGGCAGCCAGGTTAACCGAGCCGGTGACGGAATAGATATAACCGACACCAACCACCAGCAGCGTGGAGGCAAAAAGGTTAACGAGGACGAACGCGCGTCCTGCCGCCAAGCGCGACCACGTGCCCGACATGGTGATAAGGCCGTAGGACGGCAACAGCATGACCTCAATGAACACGAAGAAGTTAAAGAGGTCAGCGGTCAGCAGCGCACCGCATACACCGGTGATAAGAATCAGCGTGAGCGAAGGGTAATAACGGGATTTCGTCTCCCCGCCCACGATGGCGAACCAGTTAGCACCAAAGGCCACGATCATCGTGGTGATGATCATCAGCGCGGAGAAGGCATCCGCAACGAGCGGAATACCCACATTGCCTACGTAGAGGCCCACGGTATGCGCCACTACCCCATTGTTCATGGTGTAGATCAACAGTCCCAGGCCGGCGAAGACACCGACTCCGGGGATGATGAGCATGATCGCATCGCGGACGGCGCGCCACGGCGCCAGCAAGGCAAGAGCCGCGGCAATGAGCGGAATGCCCGGGAAAAGCGGAAGAAGTTGGGCTACAACATCAGCCATTATTTTTCATCCTCCTTCTTCCTATTTACCCCGCGCTCAGCCACGGGGGTGTCGTGGTCTACCCGGCCAATGCGATCGAGCTCATTCGCGGATTCTTCCAAGATCGCACGGTTCTGGGCATCGCGGCCCAAGGTAGAAAATGCGTGGTCAATGGTGTTGTCATCGACGGGTTCTACAACATCGGTGTCATCGTTTTTGCCCATCGCAGCCATGGTCAACAGGATGGTCGAGGTTGCCATGGAGATAACAACGGCCGTCAGCACGAATGCCTGCGGTAGCGGGTCGGCCATCTGATCGTGGGGCACCTCTGAGGGAAATGCTTCGCCTCGGTAGGAGTACACGCCAGTGGCCAACAAGGTCAGGTTGGCACCGTGGCCGAATGCCATCATGCCCAACACAATGCGGACCAGGCCACGTTGCTGAATGAGGTAGACGGCGCCACCGATGAGGATGGCGATAGTTAACGCGAGAATCATTACTTCTCCCCTCCTCGGTTGGCGTTAGAACGGCGACGTTGCTTTGTCTTTGTCTTTGCCTCTTTGGGGCTGAGCAAAGCGAGCGGATCCGTCGACGGGTTGATTGGGTCAGGATACGGATCGTCCGCATCCTCAACGGCAATGCGCGGCGTGGCCGGCAGGGCCGAGTCATCGTCATGAATCCACGGCAGGAAGTCCCGCTCAGTACCCGGCCTGAGGTAGCCGCCCAAGGCGTTGATGGCCATCGTGAGCATGCCCAACACGGCCAGGTAAATACCGAGGTCGAAGATGAGGGACGTCGTCCAGTGCTGGCCAAAGGCTTCGCCGTGCAGGGCGGTGAGGAAACCACCATTGCCAAAGCCGTCGTGCCAGTAACCAATAAAGCCTGCCAATAGCGCCGTAATGATGCCAATGCCGGTGAGGTGAACTGGGGTCATCCGGCCGAAGACAATTTCATCGGAGCCGCGGGACAGGTAGGTCAGGCCAATGGCCGCACCCATGATGAGCGCCGCGGGGAATCCGCCGCCGGAGGCATTGTGCCCGCGGAAGAAGACAATGACGGACATGATAATGAGCAATGGAATGACGATATTGATTCCCTTGCGCAGCGGCACGGAGTTCAGCTGCGACTGACCGAAAGGCGCCGGGCGCGTACCCGAGCTGAACGGGAAGCGCGGCAGCGTCGTGGTAATGGCTGCGATAACGACGGCGGCCATGCCCAACACGGACAGCTCGCCCAAAGTATCGAGTGCACGGAATTCCACGATGATAGTGGCCACGACGTTATCGCCACCCGTGATATCCGGTGCCTCGTCGAGGTACCACAGCGCCAAGTCCGAGCGTTCGTGGCGGCCCATCAGGCCCCACACGCCGAGGAAGGCAGCGATACCGGCCAATACGGCGATAACGATGGAGCCTACCCTGCGGGATTTATCAGTAACCGGCTGGAAGGTCTCCGGCAGGTAACGCAGCACCATCATCATGACGACCACGGACAGGGCCTCCACCATGAACTGGGTAAGTGCCACGTCCGGTGCACCCAAGAGGAACATCTGCAAGGTAACGCCGGTACCTGCGATGCC
This sequence comes from Corynebacterium sp. KPL2861, assembly GCF_040225475.1. Lineage (NCBI taxonomy): Bacteria > Bacillati > Actinomycetota > Actinomycetes > Mycobacteriales > Corynebacteriaceae > Corynebacterium > Corynebacterium sp. KPL2861. Next base: position 120,743 of record NZ_JBEHFW010000003.1, on the reverse strand, counting down.
GATCATGACGGCGCCGGTGAGGCGGTTCTTGGTACGAACCAGCCCGAATACGGACAAGGCAATGATGCCCAACGGCAGCAGGTCCCACGGGTTATCGAGACCATCGACGCGCGGTTGCAGCGGTACGCCGTCGACGCCCTCACCAAACAAGGTAGTACCGGCGAGGACGATAATCACGATGACAATCGGCAGGATGTGCCGGGACGGGTTGTGGGAATCGGACATCTTGCCCAATACCTGGCCGAGCTTGGCGCAGCCATCCTGCAGGCTTTGCAGGAGCTCGTTGCCGCTGCGCGGCATGAAGTTCCGGCCCTCGAAAGCCGGCCACATCTTCTTGCGGGCAAAGAGACCAGCGATACCGGCCACCAGCACGAGAATCGAGATGATGAATGGCACGTTGATTCCATGCCATACCGCAAGGTGAGAATGCGTTTCCATGCCCACGGCGCCAACGGCATGCTCCAAAGGCTCATCGAAAATACCCAGGACGAAGACGAGCGGCAGGGACATAAAGCCCGGTAGCGCAGCAGGAAGCCACAGGGCAACTGGGGCTTCGTGGACATCGTCCATAGAGCGCGGCCCATCGAAGAATGCACCGAAGACGATCTTTGCCGAGTAGGTGAAGGTAAAGAACGCACCGATACCCGCCACGGCAAGCAAGATTGCTTGGCCTGCGCCGCCAATGGGGGCATCCTCGAAGGCGGTAAGCATGCCTTCCTTGGACACGAAGCCCAGCAGCGGAGGAACCGCAGCCATGGAGGCGGAGCCGATGACGACAGAGCTAAACGTCCACGGCATCTTATTCCACAGCGGGCCAAGGCGACGGATATCGCGCGAACCCGCTTCATGGTCAATGACGCCGATGAGCATGAAGAGCGAGGACTTAAAGAGCGCGTGTGCCAGGGTGTGCACCAGTGCTGCCCCAATAGCGAACGGGGTACCGACACCGATGGTGGCCACAATCCAACCCAGGTGAGACACGGTGGAATAAGCGGTCAGCTTCTTCAAGTCCGTCTTTTGCACCGCGAATACCGCGGACATAACAGCCGTGCCCATACCGACGACGATGAGCACCCAGTTCCACACGGCGACATCGTAGAAGATCGTGGAGAAGCGAATAAGCAAGTAGATGCCCGCCTTGACCACGGCCGCGGCGTGCAGGAACGCCGAGACTGGCGTCGCAGCAGCCATAGCTTCTGGCAGCCAGAAGTGGAATGGGAATTGAGCGGACTTGGTAAAGGCGGACGCCGCGATAAGCACGGCAACGCTTGCGGTCACGCCTGGACGGTCGTCCCATACCGAGGATGCGAGGATCTCAGAAATGGTGGTCGAACCGGTGGTCACTGCGGCGATGCCCAATGCCGTCAATAGCGTAAGGCCACCGATGAACGTCAGGATTAAGGTGCGCTGTGAACCCGCCTCTCCCCCGGAGCCAGAACGCGCAATGAGCATGAAAGAAGCCAAGGAGACAAGCTCCCAGGCGAGGAATAGGACAACAACGTCATTGGCCAGAACCAGCAACAAGATGGACAGCGTAAACGCCGTCATCAATGTATAAAAGCTCGTATTTCCCTCATTTTTCGGGAGATACGCTGCCGAGTACGTCAGCACGACAGCGCCAATGACAAGAGCCAACATGGCGAAGAAGATGCTCAATGCATCTCCGCGCAGAGCGAAACTTACATCAACCCCCGGTGCAATAAAATCGCGTACCCAGGTGGCTTGGAAACTGAGTTCCTCCCCCGCTGCAATGGCAGAAAAATCCTTAGCAATGAGCACCGCTGCGATGAGAAAGAGGACGGCTAATGGATAGCCCGCCTGTCGGTCCATGACCTTTACGGTCACCGGTGCCAAGATCACTGCCAATGCTGCGAGGAGGACAGCAAAAAGTAGCGTCACGAAATACTTGCCTCACGAACCTTGGTCTTGGAATGGTGCGAATTTCGCACCGAATCACTAAATACAGCCCTACCAGATTACCATTGCTCACCAGCTCAATGCAGATCACAGCAATCCACGGCTCCCCATGCTCGCAGGACATACCTGCAAGGCACATAGGCGCGAAAAACTCCCCAGCACCCGCGACTACTTCATTTTATGAGCAGCCAGGTACTGGGGAGTTATCTAAAACGGTTGAGGGAGAAGACCCTATTTCTCACCTAACAAGGCATCGACGAATCCTTCAACTTCGAATGGCGCAAGGTCATCGGCGCCCTCACCCAAGCCCACAAGCTTGACTGGAACGCCCAATTCCTCTTGCACTTGGAAGACGATGCCGCCCTTCGCCGTGCCATCCAGCTTGGTGAGCACCACGCCGGAAATATCCACGACCTCGCGGAAAATGCGAGCCTGTGCCAGGCCGTTTTGGCCCACCGTGGCATCGAGAACCAAGAGGACCTCATCAACCTCGGTCTTCTTTTCTACGACGCGCTTGACCTTGCCCAGCTGATCCATCAGGTCCGTCGAGGTGTGCAGGCGGCCGGCCGTATCGACCAAGACGACATCGACCTGCTGTTCCACACCGGTGGCCACGGCATCAAAGGCCACGGAGGCTGGGTCTGCGCCTTCCTTGCCACGCACGGTTTCGGCGCCCACGCGGCGTCCCCACGTTTCTAGCTGGTCTGCAGCCGCAGCACGGAACGTATCTGCCGCACCCAACAGGACGCTGTGATCCATCGATACGAGGACGCGGGCGAGCTTACCGGTGGTGGTGGTCTTACCGGTGCCGTTGACGCCTACGACCATGACAATGGCGGGCTTTCCGTCATTGGGCATCGCGCGAATGGAGCGATCCATTTCTGGGTGGCAGGCCTCGATAAGGCATTCACGCAGCATGGCACGGGCCTCTTCCTCGCTCGACACGCCACGCTCAGCGATCTTGTCACGCAAAGAATCGGTGACCTTCATCGTGGACTTGGTGCCCAGATCCGCCATGATGAGGGTATCTTCGATTTCCTCCCAAGCGTCTTCGTCCAGATCACCTGCGGAAAGAATTCCCATCAGCCCCTGGCCGATGGCGTTCTGGGAACGAGAGAGGCGACCGCGCAGCCGGCCGAGACGGCCGCCTGCCGGAGCGATGTCTTCGGTGGGCTGGCCCGCCGCAGCAGGTTCGCCATCAGGCACAGGGGTTTGTTCTTTGGCTGCTTCTGCAGCATCCGTTTGTGCATCGGCGGCAGCCGCAGCTTCTTCGGCTTCCTCGTGGTTATCAACGCGTTCTTCGATGTGGTCAGCGTCTTTATCATCTACCACCGCATCGAAGACCGGCGATTCGTCTTCTACCTCGGCGGCCTCGACGGATACAACGTCTTCTGGGTCTTTTTCTTCATGGTCCGGCTCGCTGCGGTGCCGATCGTCTGTGCCTTCTGCTGCGGGTTTCTCGGCTGCAACTGGGGCGGATTGCTCGCTGCCCTTTGTTTCTTTACCCTCTGCTTCCGCCTCACCGGAAGCAGGTGTGGAAGCCTGCGCGGAATCCGGCTTATCAGATTGGTCAGTTGCCTGATCTGCAGGTTCCTTATCCGCATCATCTGCGGCGGATTCCTGGCGGTCACCAGAGGCTGCAGAAGCGGCGGAGCCAACTCCCCCAGCTGCGGCCACAGCGGCAGCGGCCGTACCGGCAGTGCCCTTACCTTCAGTCTTATCCGCCCCAGGCTTATCCGCGGCAGGCTTGGACTCCGCTTCCGAAGTGGAAGCAGACTCGGATTTGGACTCGGACTTAGCCTCATCGCCAGCGACGTCGGCTTTTCCTGTGTCCTTATCCTGCTTGGGTACGTCGCCGTCTTCTGCAGGTTTCTTGGATTCCGCGGGCTCTGCGGACTTCTTCGGCTGCTCGTCAGCTGCAGGTTCTTGGCGCTGCGGTTCTTCCTGCTTGGCCTCCTTTGTGGAGGCAGCGTCCTTATCCTTAGCCGGTTCAGGTCGCTTGGCCGCCGGTGGCTCTTCGCCGTTGAGCTGCGCATTGGCGATATCGGTAGCGTTCGGCTCCGATTTCTCCGATTTCTCCGAGGACTCCGGCTGCTGTTCCTGCTTAGCCTGCTGCGGTTGGGACTGCTGCGGCTTTTCTTGGGCTACCTTCTCGGGTTCCTTCGAGCCCGCTGGGGCAAAGTTAAAGCCAGACTTGGCTTGGTAATTGCCGGACTTTTGCTCCTGCGTTAGCTGCTTGGGCTCTTCTTCCTTGGGTTTCTCAAAAGAAACCTTCTTGGATTCACCGCGCTTTTTGCCAATTGCAATAAAGACGACAATCAGCACAATGACAACGATTGCTATGCCGATCCATAACCATAAAGAATTCATGCCTCTATAGTGCCAGTCTTTCGGGCTTGCGGCACATAAGGGCGGCGAAATCTTCTATTCCGGTGATTGCGGCGAATCCACTGTTTTCGGCGCATCAACTCCCAGCCGCGTCGCATCCTGGCTCGCTTGCTCGGCTCCTGGCGCGAGCCCGGCTGGATTCATGCGCTGGGAGATGACCCGGGTGATGCCATCGCCGCGCATGGTCACGCCATAGAGGACATTGACCACATCCATGGTCGGCTTCTGGTGCGTGATGACGATGAGCTGGGAATCCTTCCGCAATTCCTCAAATAGGGCGATGAGCCGGCGCAGGTTGACATCATCAAGCGCTGCCTCGACCTCATCCATGACGTAGAACGGGCTGGGGCGCGCGCGGAAGATCGCCACGAGCATGGCCAATGCGGTAAGGGATTTCTCGCCGCCGGAAAGCAGCGACAGGCGCTTGACCTTCTTGCCTGGCGGGCGGGCTTCGACCTCAATGCCGGTGGTGAGCATGTCTTCGGGCTCGGTAAGGATCAACCGGCCCTCTCCACCCGGGAAAAGGGTATTGAATACCTTGGGAAATTCGGCTTCCACATCCCGCCAGGCATCGGTAAATAGCTGCAGGATTTGCTTATCCACATCCGAAATTACCCCGGCGAGGTCCTGACGGGCTTGGATGACGTCATCGAGCTGCGTGGACAAGTAGCTGTAGCGCTCTTCCAGCGCCTTATATTCCTCCAAGGCCAAGGGGTTGACCTTGCCCAAGGAGTTCAAATCCTTTTCCGCCTGCTGCAGCCGCGACTTTTCCACGCTGCGGTCAAAGTCTTCGCCCGGGGTGAAATCGCGCAAGAGGTCAGCGATGGCAATGCCCAGCTGTTCGCCAATCTTTTTCTCGGCTTCATCCAGGCGCACCTGCGCCTGCGAGCGCGCCAGTTCTGCTTCATGCGCCCGCGCGGTTAGCCGGTCGCTATTTTGGCGCGCGGCCGATACCGCCTGCTTGGCTTGCTGCAATTGGGAATTTAAGGAGTTGCGCTCGTGCAAAAACTCATCGCGCTCGGAGGTGGCGCGGCTTAAAAGCTGGTTCGCCCGCGCGGCCAAATCCTGTGCGTGTCGCGCCACTGCCGATGCCAATTGCCCCTGCGCCTTGCGGCGAGCCATGGCCTGTTCATGGCGGGCCTTTGCTTGGCGCTCGTGTTGGGCCTGGCGCCGCAAGCTATCGGCCTTGCCGGCAACTTGGCCCACGCGCTCTTGCGCCGATCGGGCCGCGACTTGGGCCTCCATTTCCATGGATTTAACTTCTTCCAGCGCGGCCGAGGCGGCGTCCCTATCGGCGGATGAGGGCTCGGCTGGTTGATCGTCGGCGTCGACGCGGGCGAGCCTATCGCGGGCATCGGCAAGCTCCTGGTTGGCTTTCTGCAGCCGGATCTCGATCTCGGTGGCGCGCTGCGCGGATTTTTCCAGCTCCGCCTTATTGGCCTCGTACTGCTTTTCCAAGCGGCGGTGATCCCGCTTCCAGGCATCGGCTTCAGTATCGTGCTCCCGCAACGCGGCCTTGGCGGACGCGGCCGTCACGCGGGCATCCTCGGCGGCAATCTTTGCCCCTTCCAGGGTGCCAGAAAGCTCGTGCAGGGCTTGATTTGCCTGCTCTAGTTCCTCTTCGGCCTCCGCGATGCGGGCGGTGACCTCCACCGTGGATGAGGAACCGGTGCCGACCTCGACCCAGCCTTCGCCGATGACTACGCCGGACGCGGTCACGGCGCGCAGGCGCGGATCGTCGGAGACGAGGCGCCGGCCGTGGGCAATATCGGGGACCAGGACGACATCGGCAAGCAGCCTGTGTAACGCCGCCGACACCGCAGGTTGGACCGTTATGTGATCCAGCAACCAGGAGGTCTGCGGCGGCAGATCGGCATCGACGCGCCACGAGCTCGCAGGCGCTGTCGCCGCCGCATCCAGCAGCGCCGAGCGCGGGCCCTTTTCCAGATCCGTAATCAAGCCCTCGGTCAACTGCCCCGCCTGCGCCTCCGCAAAGGTGCCCAACGCGGCCGCAACCGCCGATTCATAGGTGGTGGAAATATACGCGGCCAATGGCTGGAATTCTTCGCCCACCTCGACCGACTCGGGGATGGTCTGGGACAGCGTATCGATGCGGGACCGCAGCGTATAGACACTGCGCTCGCGCTCGCGCTGGGCATCGCGGAGCTGATCCAAGCGCTTATCGGCAGCACCGGACTCGCTGGCAGCCCGGGTATGCGCCTCCTCCAAAGGCTGGCGCTCTGCGGCATAATTATCCAACTTCTGCGCTACCTCAGCGGCCTCTGCCTGCGCGTTCTGAGTGCGTTGCTGGAGCGAGGCCACGGCCTCTTCCTGCCGCGCCAACTCCTCTTCTGCGCTGGCCACCTGCCCCGCGGCCTTTTCCTCGGCGGCAAAAAGGCGCACCACGCCCTCGCGGCGGTCCGCAATGGCGCGCACCTGCGCCATATGCTCGTGCTCTGCGGCCTCGAATGCTTGCCGACGCTCCGCTACTTCCTCCCTGATGCTTTCTAACCGCTCCGCAGCTTCTTCTGCCGCTTCCAAGAGCTCCTCGTGCTCCTCGTCCGCGCGCGTCGCCTTGGCCTCAAGATCATCTGGATCCTGGCCGGCATAGGCGACCTGGGACCCGGCATTATCCGCCCGCTCCTCTGCGATTCGCTGGGTCGCCGCAATGCGCTCGGACAGGGTGGAGAGATCAAACCACAGTTTTTGGGCGGCTTCTGCCTGCGGGTTGACTTCCTCTAGCTGGGTTTCCAGCTCCATTTGGTGCTCGGTCGCCTCTTCGAGCTGCGCCGTGGTCTCTTCCACCTGGGTAGATAGCGCTGTCGCGGTCAGCTCGGCAGCGGAAAGCTTCTGCCGCAGGCCGACGATGCGGTCTCCGGCCAAGCGCAGGCGCGTATCGCGCACATCAGCCTGCACCGTGGCCGCGCGCTGGGCAGCTTCTGCCTGCCGCGCCAAGGGCTTGAGCTGTTTTCCCAACTCATCAGTCAAATCCTGCAGGCGGTCCAAATTGGCCTGCATGCCCGTCAGTTTGCGCTGGGCCTTTTCTTTGCGGCGGCGGTGTTTGAGGACACCTGCGGCTTCCTCGATATAGGAGCGGCGATCCTCGGGGCGCGATTCCAGGATTTCAGAAAGTTTGCCCTGCCCCACGATGATGTGCATTTCCCGGCCAATGCCGGAATCAGAAAGCAGCTCCTGGATATCCATCAACCGGGCCTTGGCCCCGTTGATTTCGTATTCGCTCGCGCCGTCGCGGAACATGCGGCGGGTAACAGATACCTCGGAGTACTCGATGGGCAGCGCACCATCGGCATTATCGATGGTGAGCGTGACCTCGGCCCTGCCCAATTGCTTACGGTCGCCTGCCCCGGCGAAGATGACGTCTTGCATCTTGCCGCCGCGCAGGGTCTTTGCGCTAGCCTCTCCCATCACCCAGGCAAGGGCGTCGACAACGTTGGATTTGCCGGAACCGTTCGGGCCGACAACAGCGCAGATGCCCGGCTCAAATTTGAGAGACGTCGCCGACGCGAATGACTTAAAGCCTTTGAGCGTCAGCGATTTCAGGTGCATTTGGGATAGTGTAGCAAGCCTTTAAGAAACGAGCTGGAGCCACCATTGGGTTGGCTATTAGCGCTCGACAAAGCCGCTTTCGCCCTTTGCGTCCGCCCACTGCTCGACCACCAAATCGACGCTGCCGGGACGGCGGGTGGTGCTTGGTTGCTCATTCAACAGTTCCAAGAGCTTCTCGCAGTCTGTGCGCGGCCCCTCAGCAACAACCTGCACGCGGCCGTCTGCCAGGTTGGTCGCATGCCCAGAAAGGCCTAATTCCAGAGCGCGCGAGCGCGTCCACCAGCGAAAGCCCACTCCTTGCACGTTGCCGTGCACAAAAGCCGTCATTCTTTCCATGTCACTGCTCCATCCTCATTAGTAGCGATCGGCCTCGCCGCGATCGCGCAAGATTTTACGGTCCGCAGCGCTGCGGCGGGTCACTGGGTCAGAACCGTCCCAGCACTCCACGCCGGGCACACCCGGAAGCATATCGCGATGGAAGACCGGATCGACTCCCTTACTGCGCTGCTCGTTGAAGTTCTTCAGCAATTGAATGGCCACGCCGGATAACGGAACAATGGCGATGATATTCAGGATCACCATCGTCGCCGCACCGGTATCCGCCAGGGCGAAGACCAATGGCAGGGACCCGACGGCACCGAACCAGACAAAGAACAGCACCACGAGGCGGAAAATATTCAGCACCGTTTTATTCGTGGTGAGGTATTCCAGGTTGGCTTCTGCCAAGTAGTAATTGCCCAAGATGGAAGAAAAGGCCAGAAAGAACAAGATGAAGCTGACGAAGTGAACGCCCCAGTGACCAACCTCGGCGGACAAGGCCGCCTGGGTAAGGGAAACGCCCTCGGCCTTTTCGCCGTAGGCTACTTCCGGGCCGAGCAGGATCAGGAAGGCGGTAATGGTACAGACCACGATGGTGTCGAAGTACACACCCAAGGTCTGCACCAGGCCCTGCTTGACCGGGTGGGAAACGGTGGCGGTCGCCGCCGCGTTAGGTGCAGAACCCTCGCCGGCCTCGTTGGAAAACAGGCCGCGCTGGATGCCCTTCATCATCGCGGCGCCGATGCCCGCGCCGGCGATTTCCTTAAAGCCGAGCGCGTGGCCGATGATATCGCCCAGCATGCCCGGGACCTTGTCAAAGTTCGTAATGACCACGAAGCCACCTATGAGCAGGTACGCCAGGGCCATAAACGGAACGACTACCTGGGTGATATTGGCAATGCGCTTCACGCCGCCAAAAATGATGAAGCCCGCGGCAATCGCGATGATGATGCCAATGATGGAGCCAAAGGTGGCATCGTCTTCGCGGCCGAAGGAAAAGGCCACGGCCTCAGCAATGGCGTTGGTCTGGAAGGAGTTATAGACCAAGCCGAAAGTAAAGACGATGGCAATAGAGAAAAGAACGCCGAGCGGGCCCCAGCCCAGGCCACGCTTCATGTAGTAGGCCGGCCCGCCGCGGTACGTATCGCCATTGCGGACCTTCCACAGCTGCGCCAGGGTGGATTCCACGAAGGCGGTCGCACCACCAAGAAGGGCGATGATCCACATCCAGAAGACGGCGCCAGGTCCGCCTACGGAGATGGCCACCGCGACGCCGGCAACGTTGCCGGTGCCCACGCGCGATGCTGCGGAGATGGTAAATGCCTTAAATGCGGAGATTCCCCCGCTTCCTGCGCCCTCGTCCTCATCATCGCTGTTGGGTCGCTCGACCACGGCGCGCAGCATATCGGGTACCTTGCGAATCTGCACCACCGCGGTACGAGCGCCAAATAACAGGCCTGCACCGATAAGCAGCCAGGGCAGGATGTATGTCCACACGCCATCGTTAAATGTCGTGACGACATTTTCGAGAAATTCCATGCGAATTAATTTACTGCCTGAAGGTGCACAACGTGAATCTCACGGGTGCGAGATTATTGGCAGTGGGGGCAATAATGGCTCGAGCGGCCCCCGATGACGGAGCGCGCAATGAGCGTGCCGCAGCGGGAACATGGCTGGCCAGCACGGCCATAGGCCGCAAGCGAGCGCGCAAAATAGCCGGATTCACCGTTGACGTTGACGTACAAAGAATCAAAGCTCGTTCCCCCCGCTTTGAGGGCGGCAGACATCACGGTCTGTGCCGCGCTCAATAGCGCCACGGCATCTTTCTGCCGCAGCGCCGAAGCCTTCTTGCGCGGTGAAATGCGCGCTGCCCACAGCGCTTCATCGGCGTAGATATTGCCAATTCCAGATACCAGCGTTTGATCCAATAGCGCAGTTTTTGCCGCCGTTTTCTTTTGCCGCAGGCGGCGCGCGGCGCTAGCTATATCAAAATCGGGTTCCAGTGGGTCCAAACCGATATGCGAAATCTTGGACCACGGCGCATACAGCCAGTATCCAAAGGTGCGCTGATCCACAAAGTGCAGCTCGGTGCCATCGCTGAGCCCTACCGTGATGCGGCGATGCGGCGAATCGGTAGGGCCGATGCGCAGTTGGCCCGACATGCCTAAGTGAATAAAAAGCACGTCGCGGTGGCTATCCATCGGGTCCTCCCCCACGAATTCCAGCCACATGAATTTGCCGCGACGGGCGACCGCTGCGATTTCCTTACCCACTACAAGGTCCGCTAGCGGTTCATCTTGGCCGCGGTTCGCCCGCGGATGCGCAATGTCTACCGCCGTAATCTCTTTGCCCACGACGTAGCTTTCCACCCCGCGGCGCACCGATTCTACTTCGGGCAATTCTGGCATTAGTTAGCCTTCTTTATGGGCGGTCCCTTGCACCAGCAACGGGGTTTCGCGCAGGGTTTGGCATGCCTCTTGCGCGGCCTGCTGCTCCGCTAATTTCTTATTATGGCCCTGCCCATGGCCCACGGTCAGCCCAGCGACGGTGGCAACCGCGCTGAAGGTTTGATCGTGTTCTGGGCCGGTAGCGGTAGCCGAATAGACCGGCATGGGCGCCTTCAGCTCGGCGCACAGCTCTTGCAAGGTGGTCTTCCAGTCCAAGTGGCGGCCACTAACGGAGGCATTATCGATCTTTTCCGCGAATAGGCGCAGGATTACATCGCGGGCGGTTTCAAAGCCGTGCTCGCGGTAAATGGCGCCGAAAATCGCCTCGGTGGTATCCGCAAGGATGGAATCCTTATCGCGCCCACCGGTGGACTGTTCGCCCTTGCCCAGCAGAATATGCGGGCCCAGGTTGATTTCACGCGCGATATCGGAAAGCCCATAGCGCGAGACGATGGACGCACGCATCTTCGAGATATCGGATTCGGGGCGCGATGGATACGTCACGTATAGCTTCGCCGCCACCGATAGACCCAAGACGGCATCGCCCAAGAACTCGAGGCGCTCATTATTAGGCAGGTGCCCGTTTTCATTAGCAAAAGAACGGTGCGTCAGCGCCAACCGCAGGTTTTCCGGTTCAAGGGAAACACCGAGCGATTCCAAAAGCGGGGTGTGATCGACCGCCGCAAAGGTGGCCTCCCATGCCTCTTGCCCGGTTAGCTTCTTCTTGCGGCTCATAGGAATTTCTCCAGACCTGCCCAGCGCGGGTCTATCTTCTCCTCTTCCTCTTCTTCCCCGGAGATTCCGGTGGTCACACCCTCTGGGGTCTGAATATCGCAGCCGTCTTCGCAGACGGGGGCGAAGGGAAGGTTCAGGCCGACTTCATCAATCACCGCCTGGAGAAGATCCAGCTCATCGTCTTGGATTTCGGGGATTTCATCGCCCGAACCGGCATCGTCAGAATCGGCGCCATCGCCGCTGACAAAGGACTCATCGGCAGCAAAAACCTGGGTCACGTGCAAATCCAGCTGCGGGTGTAGCTCTTTTAAGCAGCGCGCACACTCGCCCGTGAGAACACCCGAGATATCCGCATCAACCAGAACGCCTGAACCCAGCGGGGTCAGGGTCGCGGCAACGGTGAGATCTTCGCCTTTGGGGATGGCGATCATTTCCACGCCGATCCTTTCCGGTGCAGGGCCCGTCTGGGTGCGTTGTTCCGGCATTGCGTCAGTGCCTTGGGCGTTTAGTAATTCGCCCACATCGAACTTCAATGGAGATGTCATAACAGTTGGTAGTCTACCCTGCCTCGCAAACTCCGCGTAGTTGCTGGCACGACCGCATTTTCTGGCAAGAAACTGAAGGTTTGGGCATAAAGCGCTATGGCTTGCCGGTTTTCCCTTTCCTGCAGGCCGCGGCGGCCTTAGCCTGAAAGCATGACTTACCACTTGGCCGCGGCCTCAGGAGATTTGAGCGCTATCGCTCCTAGATTCGGAGTGTTGTGCTGCCTTCCCGCCACCTTCTTGGTCATCTCTGGGTTAGTCCTCCATCGCCTGCCCAAGGCTGACCACTCTGGCATCTACGGCGACAAGGGCCTGCGCCTTTCCTCCGCCCTCATCCTCAGCACGTGTGCGGGGCTTATCGCCGGCGCGATTTTGGTCATTCCCTCCGGCCTCGACCTCACGGTGCTTACCGGCGCCCTTGTATTTTCCGCCAGCGCCGCCGCCATCACGTGGCTCTCGCGCGAAGCCCTTGCCTGCGCGCTGCTTTGCGTCGGCGCCATGTTCCTGACCGCAGGCGCGGTTATTAGTCTTAGCGCGATGTTCTTCCCCCAAGACTTTATGAGCGGCTCGATGACCTCGCTCACCTCCTACTTCACCACGTCCCTGGTCACCTTCCTCTTCCCCGGCCTGGTCAGCGCGGGGATTGTAGCCTTCGTAGCGGTCCAGAGCCAGCGCCCTCACCCTGCTACGAATACTGCTGACGCCGCGCTTGCCGATGCCCCCTCATCGTCCCCCACGCCGCGCTATTCCAACTCGCGCAGCTCGGTCTAGCCTCCCACAGGCACAATAAGTCCTGCTGCACGGCGACGCGGTTTTCGCAAATCACCCGTGCAGCAGGACTTTTTAAGCGTCGTGCCTTTTCGCCAGAGCGGTTAGCGCTCGGTATAGCGGCGCTCGTAGCCGTCGCCCTCACCATAGCGCGGGGCGCTAGCACCACCGCGGGAAGAACCGGCGTTCGTGGACGGCAGGTAGTCGCCGCCGCGAGAGCGCACGCCGGCCCCACCGCGCAGCGCGGAACGATCGGAGTTTACGGTGCGCAGGAGGCCGCTGAGGGAACTTTCAAATTCGCTAAGCTTGCTATCTACAAAGTCATCGCACTCCGTGCGCAGCCGGTTGGATTCGGTGTATGCGGTCTCCACGATCCGGTTGGCTTCTTCGTTGGCACGGCGGACGACTTCAGACTCAGAGACCAAACGTTCTTGTTCTTGGCGGCCCTCAGCCACCGAGCGTTCGTATTCCTCGTTGGCCTGAGCAATGGTGCGGTCTGCATCTGCGCGGGCTTGCTCAACGGTGGACTGGGCGCGTGCCTCGGCATCGGCCACTAGCCGCTGCGCATGTTCTTCTGCCTGCGCAACCGTGGTATCGGCCTCTTGGCGCGCCTGGCTCACCATGTCGGTGGCCTCCGCAGACGCCTCATTAATGGTGTTATCCGCACGCTCTTCGGCGCCGCGGATAATCTCGTCTTGCTTGTCTAAAACGTCCTGCGCATCGTCGATTTCTACGGGCAGCGCGTTGCGCAGGTCATCGAGAAGCGCCAGCATCTCATGGCGGGGAACCAAGCAATTGGAGGTCATGGGAAAGCCAGAAGCCTGCTCCAAATGCTGAACTAATTCATCAAGGGATTCAAAGACACGGTACATGCTGGGAATTCTACAACGCGCCACCCCGCATTGTGTGGAGGGCGCGCCCTGGATCCTCAGGCCAATGCAACGAAGGCTAAAGCTCTCCGAGTTCAATTCGCTTCCCGTGTGCGATTAACCCATTTTCCCTCCACATACCCGCGGCACTGGCGCATTCAGCCGCATTGTCCGCGTGGCTCTAACTCAAGACCAACCCGATCCTTCTAGGGCTGGCCACCGAGCCACCAAAGGGCGACAGCACGTGCCGCAGCAATGCAAAAGCTCCCCGTCTCCCCGCGGGTGCGGGGAAATGGGGAGCCGTGGGTTAAGGGAGTTTAGATAACGCCCTGTGCCAGCATGGCGTCAGCCACCTTCTTGAAGCCGGCGATATTGGAGCCAGCCACGTAGTCGCCTTCACGGTCGTATTCCTTGGCCGTGTTGTCGATGTTCTTGAAGATGTTGCTCATGATGCCGCGCAGGCGGTCATCGGTGTACTCGAAGGACCAGGAGTCGCGGGATGCGTTCTGCTGCATCTCCAGTGCAGAGGTTGCCACGCCACCGGCGTTGGCAGCCTTGCCGGGTGCGAAGTTGATCTTGGAGTCCTGGAATACGTGTACCGCATCCGGGGTGGACGGCATATTGGCGCCCTCTGCAACGTAGCGGACGCCGCCCTCGACGAGCTTCTTGGCGGACTCGCCGTCGAGCTCGTTCTGGGTTGCACACGGCAGTGCAACATCAGCCTGGACGTCCCAGATATTGCCGCCCTCGTGGAACTCCACACCGTTGCCAGCTTCCTTGGCGTAGGTGGAGATGCGCTCGCGGCGAACTTCCTTGACATCGCGAAGCAGGTCAACGTCTACGCCATTCGGGGTGGTGATGTAGCCGGAGGAGTCAGACATTGCGACGACGGTAGCGCCCAATTCCTGTGCCTTTGCGGCGGCGTAGATGGCAACGTTACCGGAGCCGGACACGATGACCTTGGCGCCATCGAAGGACTCGCCGTGGGTCTTCATCATTTCTTCGGTGATGTAGACGGCACCGAAACCGGTCGCCTCGGTACGTACCAAGGAACCGCCCCAGGTCAGGCCCTTGCCGGTCAGGACGCCGGACTCGTGCTGGGTGGTCAGACGGCGGAACTGACCGAACAGGAAGCCGATTTCGCGGCCGCCAACGCCGATATCGCCGGCAGGAACGTCGCGGTACTCGCCGATGTGGCGGTGCAGCTCGGTCATAAAGGACTGGCAGAAGCGCATAACTTCCTGCTCAGACTTGCCCTTCGGGTCAAAGTCGGAGCCACCCTTGCCGCCACCGATGGGCAGGCCGGTCAGGGAGTTCTTAAAGATCTGCTCAAAGCCCAAGAACTTAATGATGCCCAGGTTTACCGAGGGGTGGAAACGCAGACCGCCCTTGTACGGGCCGAGCGCGGAGTTGAACTGCACACGGAAGCCGCGGTTGACCTGCACCTCGCCGTTGTCATCAACCCATGGGACGCGGAAGATGAGCTGGCGCTCTGGCTCACACAGGCGCTCAACCAGACCGTAGTCTGCGTAGTGTGGGTCCTTATCCAGGACGATCTTGAGCGAATCCAGCACCTCGGACACCGCCTGGTGGAATTCCGGCTCACCGGCGTTGCGCTTGAGTAGCTTGTCGTAGTACTCAGAAATCTGGCTATCAACAGACATAGTGTATAAATCCCATTCTCGTGGAGTTTGACTAGCAGGAACTAGTTTCCTATCAATCTACCGATAATGCAAGTACAATTATTTCTCAGTCCCCCAATTACCCGCTTTCACCTGCGGCAATAAAGATAAATATTTTCTGTAGGACGTTCGGATTCCTAGCAAAAAGCCGCGGTGCGGGTCGCGGGCTTTATAATCGCGGGCATGCATATTGTCGTCGCGCCTGACTCTTTTAAAGGTACCGCTTCTGCCACAGAAGCCGCAGCCGGAATCGCCAACGGAATTCGCCAGCACTGCCCCACCGCCACCGTCACCACCTTGCCAATGGCCGATGGCGGCGAAGGCACCGCACAGGTGCTGGCCCAGGCCGCCGCGGCGGGCGGGCAAGAAACCCAGACCATTACCCTTCCCACCACGGATGCGGTGGGGCGCTTGACCGAAGCGCAGTATTTCCTCGCTGGGCACACGGCCTTCATCGACGTTGCCGCCGCCACCGGACTGCCCGCGGTCCGCGACGCGCTCGATCCCCTCCACGCGGATTCTTATGGCACCGGCGTGCTGCTTGCCGATGCCCAATCCCGCGGCGCCACCTCCATCGTGCTCTGCCTTGGCGGCACGGCCAGCATCGACGGTGGCATGGGCATCCTTGCGGCCCTCGGCGCCGCCGCCCACGATGCACGCGGCTATGCCCTGCCCAAGGGCGGCGCCCCATTGGTGCAGCTCGATTCCATCGATACCGCGCAATTAAACATCAAAGCGGGCATGGTTGATTTCACGCTCTTGGCCGATACCCGGGCTAAGGCCATGCAGGCAGCCACCATGTACGGGCCACAAAAAGGCGCAGAGGGCGAGCAGGTTGCCCTGCTTGCAGGTGCACTTCTCCAATTGTGCAAGGTCACCGGCACAGATCCAGAGACTGAATTTACCGGTGCGGCAGGCGGCATCCCCATCGGCCTTACCTGGCTTTCTCGCACGCTATGGGGCACCGATGAGCACGCCCGCGTCGTTTCTGGCGGGGCCCACGTGGCGAAGGCCCTCGGCCTCCCAGAAGCCATTTCTCAGGCGGACCTCGTCATCACCGGCGAAGGCGCGTTTGACGAGCAATCCTTAACCGGCAAGGTCGTCGGCACCGTCGCGGACCTGGCGGCGGAGTCCTCTACCCCGGTTGGCATCATTGCCGGGGCCATCAATCAGGACACCGAGCACTTCACCGCGGAGCTAGATCAAGAAGGAGGGATGCCGGAGCAGCTGGCTAGGGCCGCCCGGGACATCGTCAAGCAGCTGGGCTAAGGGCGAATCTCGACCGTCCACGGAAAGATGGCGGGGCGCTCATGCGCCAACTCATCCTCCAGCAGCACATGATCCTTGGGCAATACGGCGTGCGGCGTGAGCAAACGCGACAGCACCATAGCCAGCTGGTTCACGGAGCCGGTCGCCCCCTCCACCGCGATGTTATAGCGGTGGGCGTGCGCTCCTTCTAAATCGCGCTCTTCATGTTCATCGCGGTAATTTTGCTGCAGTTGTTCCTCCAAGCCCTCAGGGAACTGGGGATCTGCCGGGCGAGTAACCTCGGCGGAGGTAAGCGATCCGCCCGCTACCAGCTTATCGGTGGCAGTGGTGAAAATTTCCTCCACGCGGTCCGCTTGCTCATCTGGAACCAATACATCGAATTGAATAGTCGGCATATAGCTGACCCTACCCTAACCAAAGGGATGAAAACTATGTCTTATTCCACAAACATCGCTTCCGTGGTCCACTCTGCGGATACTGACCTGGCGTGGCAGCGGGATTTTTACGAAGATCTGCACCGCCACCCCGAGCTTTCCCACGAGGAGGAACGCACCGCGGCGCGCATCCGCGCCAAGTTAGCGGAGTTTGATTGCGAGGTAGAAGAAAACATTGGCGGGCATGGCATGGTCGCCATTTTCCGCAACGGCGATGGCCCCACCGCGCTCATGCGCGCCGATTTCGATGCCCTGCCGGTCAAGGAGGCCACCGGCGTGGAGTATTCCTCGACCAATGACTACATGCACGCCTGCGGGCACGATATGCACACCACGGCCCTACTCGGTGCCTGTGCGCTTCTCGATGCCTCCCGCGACACTTGGTCTGGCACCTTCCTCGCCCTGTTCCAGCCGGCGGAGGAATCATCCATGGGCGCGAAGTACATGATCGCCGATAACCTCACCGAGCGCATCCCCCGCCCCGATATTTGCTTAGGCCAGCACATCATGCCGGGCCGAGCCGGCACCGTCCGCCACACCGCCGGCCCCATCATGGCCGGCTGCGATTCCCTGCGCATCCGCATCTTTGGTAAATCCGCCCACGCCTCCATGCCGCATAATTCCATCGACCCGACCTATACCGCGGCGATGATCGTCAGCCGGCTCCAAGCCATCGTCGGCCGCGAGGTAGCCCCGCACGAGTTCTTCGTCATCTCCGTGGGCGAGCTGCATTCTGGCGATAAAAACAACATCATCCCGGATTCCGCCGAGCTTGTGCTCAATACCCGCTTTTATGATCCAGCCCTGGCGGAGAAGGTCTATGCCTCCTTAGAGCGCATGGTAAAAGCCGAGTGCGTGGCCTCCGGCTGCGAGAAGGACCCCACCTTCGAGTACTACGCGCACGGCGAGGTCACCGATAACGACGCCGCCGCGTATTCGCCCATCGACGAGTCCTTTGCGGCCACCTTCGGGGAAGCATCCGTTACCGCCTCGCCCTCGACCGCTTCCGAAGATTTTTGTTACCTGCCACAGGCGTGGGGCGTGCCGTACGTCTTTTGGCACGTAGGGTGCACCCCCGAAGCAGAGCTGGCCGATCCCCCGGTCAATCACCAGGCCAACTTCCTGCCGGATTACGAGCCCACGGTCAAGGCTTCCACCCAGGCCGCCCATGCGGCGGTGCTGGCGTACCTGGGCGCGTAAACCTTGCGCCTTCTGGCATAAAGAATCCGCCGCGTCTCCCTTTGCTCAATGGAGTGTGGAGGCGCGGCGGATTTTTCAGTGCGCTAGTCCTTGATGGTTTCTCCCAAAATGTGGCACTGAATCATGTTGGTATTGCCGGAGATTCCCGGAGGGGTACCTGCAACGACGACGACCAAGTCATTCTCGTCGTACTCGTCCAAATCCAGCAGGTACTTATCGATAGCCTCCATCATCTCATCCGTGGACTTGACGTCGGGGCTCAAGAAGGTCTCAGCACCCCAAGTCAGCGCCAGCTGGGAGCGCACATCTTCATGCGGCGTGAATACCAGCAGTGGCAGGTCAGAGTGCAGGCGAGCAACGCGCTTTGCGGTATCGCCGGAAGAGGTAAAGGCAACAATGGCCTTGGCATTCAGGCGCTCTGCAATATCGCGGGCGGAATAGGACATCACGCCGCGCTTGGTGCGCGGGACGTGCGCCAGCGGCGGGACCTGGCCATCGGTCTCAGAACGCTTGACGATGCGCGACATGGTCCGCACCACGTTGTGCGGATCCGCACCCACGGAGGTCTCGCCGGAGAGCATCACCGCATCGGCGCCGTCGAGCACGGCGTTGGCCACGTCGGAGGCCTCCGCGCGGGTCGGGCGGGAGTTCTCAATCATGGAATCCAGCATCTGGGTGGCCACGATGACCGGCTTCGCGTTCTCGCGGGAAATCTGGATAGCACGCTTCTGGAATAGTGGCACCTCTTCCAGCGGAACCTCAACGCCCAAGTCACCGCGGGCAATCATCACGGCGTCGAAGGCCAAGATGATGGACTCGAGGGCATCGACGGCCTCGGGCTTTTCCAGCTTGGCGATGACCGGCACGCGGCGGCCTTCCTCGTCCATAATCTCGTGGACCTTGTCGACATCGGCAGGCGAACGCACGAAAGACAGCGCGATGTAGTCCACGCCGAGCTGCAGGGCAAAGCGCAGGTCTTCGATGTCCTTCTCAGACAGGGCCGGCACAGAAATGCTCATGCCGGGCAGGGAGACGCCCTTGTTATTGGATACGGGGCCGCCCTCGGTGACCTCACACACCACGTCGTTGCCGTCTACTTCCTTGCAGACGACGGCGACCTTGCCGTCATCGATAAGCAAGCGATCGCCAGGCTTCGCGTCTTCTGCCAAGCCTTTGTAGGTGGTGGATACGCGGTCGTGGGTGCCTTCGACATCGTCTACAGTGATGCGGACGATTTCACCGTTATCCCACTGCTCTTTGCCGTTCTTAAAGCGGCCGAGGCGGATCTTAGGGCCCTGGAGATCGGCCAGGATGCCTACGTTCCTGCCGGTCTTTTCGGTGGCTTCGCGGACCCACTTGTAATTGGCTTCGTGATCCGCATGCTCGCCGTGCGACATGTTAAGGCGCGCGACGTTCATGCCGTCTTCTACAAGGCGCAAAATTCCGTCCCCGCTGGCTACAGCGGGGCCGAGAGTACAGACAATTTTGGTTCTTCTATCCAGCATTATTGGCCTATTCCATCGGGGAAATTGAACAACCCCCAACCTACTCCCTCGCGCGCCGACAGGCCACAATTTTTTGGCGCTTTAACTACGGCAATCGGACACGATCACACATAACCGGTCATTCGCGGCCGCTAGCAGTGCCCGAGATGCCTTGTGCACGCGTGTTGTCGTATTCCTCACCGCCGTCTTCTGCAGATCCCTCAGCCTGCTCGCGGTAGTAACGCGGGTCGACTTCGGCCGGGGTCTCTGGGCCCTTGCGCTGCCTGTCCAGCAAGAAGAAGACGATGAGGCCTGCGATAAAGACAACGGCGGAGACGATGAGGTTCACACGGACGCCGAAGATTTCGGTGGCTTCATCAGAGCGCATGCCTTCGATGAAAAAGCGGCCCAATGTGTAGCCCACGACGTAGAGGGCAAATACCCGGCCGCGCCCCAGCTTCCATGCCTTGTGTGCCCACAACAGGAACAGGCACACCAACACGTTCCAGATGAGCTCATACAAAAACGTTGGGTGCACCGAAGCGATGACCTCGCCGGTAGAGTGCCCGGAAACCGGCGCGTACTCCCCTGCCTCATCGACGCGGTAGTAAATATCCAGCGCCCACGGAACGTCGGCCGGCCGACCGTAGAGTTCTTGATTGAACCAGTTTCCCAACCGGCCAATGCCCTGGGCAAGGATGAGACCAGGCGCCACCGCGTCCGCAAATGGCGCCAGGGGGATCTTTTTGATCCGGAACATTACCCACAGCGCTACTGCGCTTAAGGCAACCGCGCCCCAAATGCCGAGACCACCATTGGTGACCTTGAGGGCATCGACCGGATTGCAGGTATCACAGAAGTACTTCTGGTTATCCGTGATGACGTGATAGAGCCGCCCGCCCACGATGCCTGCGGGGATAACGACGATGGTCGCATCCCACACGGTATCGGGATTGCCGCCTCGGGCAGTGTATCTCCTCAGCGTCATCCACATGCCCACGAGGATGCCGGCGATGATGCACAGCGCATACGCATGGATTGGAATGGAGCCAAGATGCCACACCACGCCCTGCGGCGGAGAGGGAATATTTGCAAGATTCTGAGTATGCACGTAGATAGTGTGCCTTATCAGCGTGCCCGTGAGCTAGTTTGGGGTCACTTTTCCTAGGAACTTTTACGCGAGGGGCACGCAGGGTGTTGGCCCGCAGCCACCAGAGAGCGCGCCAAGGCGGTGGGATCCTGGGCCGCCATGACGGATTCACCAACCAATACCGCATCCGCCCCACGGGAGGCATAGTGGAAAAGGTTCCGGGCATTATTCACCCCGCCCACGGCAATGCGCAGGATCGATTCCGGCAACCCCGGGGCAATATCGTTAAAGGCCTCCCGGTTGATCTCATCAGAGGCGAGGGACCAAGCATTGATCGCGATGACGCTACTGCCGGCCTTGATGGCGCGGTTGACCTCCCCGCAGGTTCGCACCTCCACGACGGCGGTCATCCCCAGCGATTCCGCGCGGTCCAGGAGGGCTTCCAACCGGGCTTGTTCTAAAAGCTCGACCTGCAGCGGGATCGCATCGGCGCCAAAGCAGCGGGCTTCGTGAATCTGGTACGGATCCACGATGAGATCGCGCGCCATCATCGGGATATCGATGGCAGCGCGCGCGGCGGCCATATCCTCAAGCGAACCGTTAAAGCGCCGCGTATCCGTCTGGCAGGCCATTAAATGCACGCCGCAGTTCTCAAAGGTGCGCGCCCATTCGGCCATCTGCTCGGCCGAGCCCACGTGGGCGATTTCTCCGGTATAAGGAACTGCGCGTTTAAGCTCAGTAATGACTGAACAACCGGGTTTTAAGAGGGCTGCGCGGGCATCACGAGGAGGCTCCATATCCCGTGAGCGCGCCTTAATGTCCTGGAAAGAAACGCGTGCTTCGCGCGCGGCGACATCCTCTAGCACCCCAGCGACCAGGTGATCGACGGCAATGGGTGTGGGCATGAGCACCTCCCTCCGAGCGCGATTAAAATCACACTTAGATTAACGCTATTCGGGGCGTTTCCGGAAATTGCGCTGCGCGAACGGGGCTATTTACGGCCCACATCGGTCGGGTCGATATCGCTATCAAGCGCGTCCCACATCACGCGGCCGGAATCAGATGAGGTCTCCAAATCTTCCGCCAGCTTTTCCTGGCGGGCGGCGGGGGTTTCGTATTTGCTCGACGCCTTGACCTTGTCCTTGCCCGGGTTCTGGGCCAAGAGTACGGCGCCGAAAAATGCCAGTGCTGCCCCGATAATGGCGACGATGGGGCCGAGCTTGGTGACCTCCGTGGAAATGACGGTCGCCCAATCAGAGATTGCGGCGGAATCCACCGCGTTCTCATTCGCGGACGCGCCTTGCAATATTTTTTGCGCGCGCTCGGCATCGGCGCCGCTGGTCAGCAGGCTAATGGGACTCCACGCGGCGGCTGCTGCGGCAAGGGCACACACAATGGCCACGATGCGGCGCCCCGTTCGGCGCAGCGCAATCCCCGCGAGGACCCCGGCGAGGAGGACCAGCGTCAATGCCATCAACTCTAGGGACCACGCGGAACCCACGATCTCATTGGTTGCTGAGCCCGATTTATCGTCCTCGCTTACGGCTTTTACCCAGGTGCTGCGGGAAGAGAACCACAGCACCGCCGTGCCCACCGCCATAAGGAGTGGGCCAAGTCGCCTCGTCATTAGGAATCATCCCCTAAAAGAACTTTCGCATCGAAGCAGGTTCGGTCACCGGTGTGGCATGCCGCGCCGCGCTGGCGCACGGTCAGCAAGATGGTATCGCCATCGCAATCAAGGCGCACACCAAGTACGTCCTGCGTATGTCCTGAGGTCTCGCCCTTAATCCAATACTCACCGCGCGAGCGCGAGAAGTAGGTGCCCTTGCGCGTGGCCAGCGTGTGTGCGAGCGCGTGGTCATCCATCCAGGCAAGCATCAGTACCTCGCCGGAATCGGCCTGGGCAATAGCTGGCACGAGCCCTTGCTCATTGCGCTTGAGCAGCGCAGCTATCTGTGGGTCTAGCTCATAGTCTGCGGGATTGCTCATCGGCGTACCTCGTATCCGGCATCTGTCAAGGCCTTTTTGACCTCGCCAATTTCTACCTCCCCAAAGTGGAAAATGCTAGCTGCTAGGACGGCATCGGCACCGGCTTCAACGGCGGGTGGAAAGTCCGCTGCGGCGCCTGCCCCACCGGAGGCGATGACAGGAATGTTCACCGTCTCCCGCACCGCGCGCAGAAGCTCGAGGTCGAATCCGGCCTTCGTGCCATCTGCGTCCATGGAGTTTAAAAGGATCTCCCCCACGCCCAGCTCGGCGCCGGTGCGGGTCCATTCCACAGCATCGATGCCAGCCGATGTCGTCCCGCCGTGCGTCGTAACTTCAAAGCCCGACGGTGCGTGCGCCGCGTCGGTGCGCCGTGCGTCCACGGATAAGACGATGCACTGCGAGCCGAAGACTTCCGCCAATTCGCGTAGCAGGCTGGGATTGCCAATCGCGGCCGTATTGACCGATACCTTATCCGCGCCATTACGCAGGAGCTCGCGGACATCGTCAACGCTGCGCACTCCCCCGCCCACGGTGAGGGGGATAAAGACTTGATCGGCGGTGCGGCGTACCACATCGAGCATGGTGGACCGGCCGTGTTTGGAGGCGGAGACATCAAGAAAAGTCAGTTCGTCCGCTCCCAATTCCTCATAGCGCGCGGCTAATTCCACGGGGTCTCCTGCATCGCGCAGGTGAGCAAAATTCACGCCCTTGACTACGCGGCCTTGATCCACATCAAGGCACGGGATTATGCGTACGGCTACAGCCATGCGGGGCTTACTCCTTCACAGGTCGGTAGGGTGGGATTAAGTTGAGTGGTGAGATAGGATTTCCAGGATTGTCTCGTGTACCTGCGGGGTACCAGAGACCATCCCCCCCGACTTCACGGTCCATGGATTGCCCTCTGGATCCGTGACGATGCCCCCGGCGGCCTTAATAAGGAGCGCTCCCGCCGCGTTATCCCACGGGTGCGGCGAGAAATTGACGGCACCGTCAAAAACTCCCTGGGCCACGAAGGCACTATCTAGTCCCACCGAGCCCGTCATGCGCGGGCGCAAGCCGGTTTCGCGCAATTCGTGGATTGCCGCAGTGGGAAGATAGGAGGAACAACCCACGTGTCCACGGGCTTCATCCAATTCTGGGGACTCTTCCCCGCCACCGAATCCGCCGGACGGCCCGCCTGCAGAACGCAGCGGCGAACCGTCGCTGGCAACCAAGCGCCTGCCCAAGAGCGGAAAGTCGGAGACAGCCGCGATGGGCTGGCCTTCGTGAACCAGGGCCACCAAGATGCCAGCCATCGGGTTGCCCGCGGAATAGTTTGCGGTCCCATCGATTGGATCGACGACCCACACGGTGTCGTGGATACTACCGCCGGATTCCTCCCCGTAGACCGGGATACCGGTCATCTGCTGCAAGATATCGCGCAGCTGCTTTTCGATGGCCAAGTCTACCTCTGTGGCGAAATCGCCCCGGCTCTTAAAGTGGGCCGGTGGCGCCCCGATGCCGGATCGAAAGATGGGCTCGACCTGGTCAACGGCCGCCTCCGCGAAGGCCACCAACTCGCGCGGATCCATCATCGTTTACTCTTCCTCGGGGTCATAAGGATCGATGGGCACCTCTGCGGGAAGCGGCTCTACCTCTGCCACTACCGCTAGCGCCTCATTCAGGCTGAAGTTTCCCTCATATAGCGCCTTGCCGATGATCGCCGAATCGATGCCCTCATTTTCATACCGAGCCAGCTCGCTAAGATCTGCCAGGGAGGAAATGCCGCCGGAGGCGGTCACCTTGGCATCGGTTGCCATAGCTACCTCGCGCAGTAATTCCACATTGGGCCCAGTCAGCGTCCCGTCCTTGGACACGTCCGTGACCACGAAGCGCTGACATCCTGCGGCATCGAGGCGCTCGAGTACCTCCCAGAGATCCCCGCCATCGGAGACCCAACCATTGCCCTTCGTGCGCCACTCGCCATCTTCTAAACGCACAGCCAAATCCACGGCAACTTTCTCGCCATACTGCCCAAGGATCTTTTCTATCCACTCTGGGTTTTCTAAGGCGGCGGTGCCAATATTGATGCGGTTCGCGCCAGTGGCCAGCGCACGCTCTACCCCGGCATCATCGCGGATGCCGCCGGTAAGCTCGACATTAATACCGAGTTCTTGGGTAATCCCCGCCATTTGCTCGTGGTTGGAGCCGCGGTTAAAGGCAGCATCGAGATCAACAAAGTGCAGCCACTGGGCGCCCTGGCGCTGCCACTCGAGAGCGGCGTCCCGCGGGGCGCCGTAGACCTTTTCGGTGCCGGCTTCTCCCTGATCCAAGCGCACGGCCTTGCCGCCGACGACATCGACTGCGGGCAAAAGCGTAAAAGTCATGGTTTCATCCTACCTAGAGAGTCTGCATCCAGTTTTCCAATAGCTGCGCGCCCGCATCTCCGGATTTTTCGGGGTGGAATTGCGTAGCCCAGAGCGCGCCATTTTCCACTGCCGCCACGAATGAATCACCGGCGTGCGTGGACCAGCTCACCAGCGGCGGGCGGGTAATGACGGTTTCTAATTCCCAGCGGCGCACGCCGTAGGAATGCACAAAATAAAACCGCTCGTCAGCGCTAAGCCCGGCAAACATGGCGCTGTCATCCGGCATCTCGACGGTATTCCAGCCCATGTGCGGCAAAACATCGGACTGCAGGCGCTCGACCGTCCCCGGCCATTCGCCGCAGCCTGTGGAGTGGATGCCGTGCTCGACGCCGGCATCGAAAAGCACTTGCATGCCCACACAAATGCCCATGACCGGCCGCTCGCCTGCTAGGCGCTGGCCGATGACCCTCTGCCCATTTACTGCCTTAAGCCCTTTCATGCAGGCATCGAACGCGCCCACGCCGGGAACCAGCAACCCATCAGCCTCGAGGGCCTGATAAGGATCCGCCGTGACGGTTACCTCCGCCCCGACGCGCTCAAGGGCACGCTGCGCGGAGCGAATATTACCCGCGCCGTAGTCCAATAACACCACCGATTTTGTCATGGGCTATACCTTACGCATTCGACGCAAACGGGTGCGGATATCGTTGGTCTCGCTGATGCGAGTCCGGCCCAAGATGAAGTCCGCCGTGGTGAGGAGCAGCCCGGCGATGAGGATCGCAACCCCCGCTCCGAAGGCGCCGTCGTAGCCGTAGCCTGCCACCATGGCGCCGAGCAAGGTCGAGCCTAAGCCGGTGCCGCTATCGTAGAAAATATTCCAAATGGCCGAAGCCTCCGAAACCCGCTCGCGGGGCAGCCGGTCAAACATGGATAGCAAGGCCTCGTTTTGTGCGATACCGAAGGCGCCACCAAAAAGAACGGCGCCGAGCACCAGCCACCAGATGGAGCTTTCCATAAACAGGGTCAGGGAAATCGTCCCGACGCCGACGATTGCCATGATCTGGCTTGGAATGTACAGGCTACCTGGGGCCCCGGTGCGGTCTGCCACCACGCCGGCGAAATACCGGAAGATCATCGCCGCACCGCCCACGATGGACAGCATGACGCCGGCCAGGCTGGCACCCTTTGCGGCATCGAGTTCTTGCATTGCGGGGGACAAGAAAGAGGAAATGGCACCGTAGCTCATGGAAAAGGTAGTCAAGGCCAGGGCCGGGACCAGTACCAGCTTCCAGGTGGGAACGCGGATGATATTGACTTCCTCGTCATTATCCTCGGCCAAGGTGACCTTGATCTTGGGGATACGCAGGCACATAGCAAAGCCCAAGAAGCCGATGAGACCGGCGGTGATATAGGTAGAGGCGTATCCTAACGAATCCGCCATGAACAGGCCGAGCGGCAAGAAGATCATCTGCCCCAAGCCTGTGAATACACCAATCATGCCGGTGGCCTTGCCCAGCAGACGCACCGGGGAGAGCTCTGCAATCAGCGCGGATTCGGACACGGTGAGAGCGCCGAAGCCCACCCCGCGCATGGCGGAAAATAGCAAGACGATCCAGGCGTCGGTGCCCAGCAGGTGGCCAAAGGCCGGAACGCCTAGGGTAAAGGCGGATAGCGCCATCACGCGCCGGTAGCCCCAGCGACGCAATAGCCACGGGGACATGATCTGCGTGGCTACGGTAAAGGCCATGAAGATACCGGTGGATCCACCCGCCAAAGTCGCGGAACCGCCGGAGTCAATGACGGCCAGCGGGACTACGGGAAGCAGGATGGACCAGGCGCCAAAGGCGGCTGCGATGGCTACCATCGTCGGCGTATAGCCGGGCACCTTCCAAATATTGGTCTCTTGGGATTCGCTCATTTGCTAAAGCCTCCAACCATCCAGGCGATGGCCGCGGCCACGGTAATAACGGCTAAAAGCGCGGCGACGACCGTAAAAAACTTCGAGTCCTGCTGATACGCGGACCAGGCCCCTCCTACCAAGAGGCCCGCCACCAAAAACAGGATAAGGATCATAAACTGCACGGGCTACAGGGCTCCCTTCGTCGAAGGGATGCCATTCTGGCGCGGATCTTGGTCCACGGCAGCACGCAGCGCGCGGGCTACTGCCTTGTATTCCGCCTCGGTCACGTGGTGCGGATCGCGGCCGTAGCGCACGTTGACGTGCAGGGTAATGGCTGCGTGGGTGGCCAGGGATTCGAAGAAGTGGCGGTTAATCACCGTTGCATAGTGCCCGCCGATGACCTGCCACTGCAGGTGCTCCGGCTCGCCATTCATCACGAAGTATGCGCGGCCCGAAAAGTCTACGACCGCTTCAACCAGCGCTTCATCCATGGGTAGTAATTGGGAGCCGAAGCGGCGAATCCCGGCCTTATCCCCCACGGCTTCACTCAGGGCCTGGCCGAGCACGATGGCGGTGTCTTCCACGGTATGGTGGGCGTCAACCTCCACGTCACCAGTGGCCTTTATCTGCAGGTCAAATAGACCGTGTGTGGCAAATGCGGTAAGCATATGGTCAAAGAACGGCAGCCCGGTGGAAATATCGCTTTTCCCGGTGCCGTCTAGGTCGATGGAAACGGTGATATCCGATTCCGATGTTGCTCTTTGGGCACGCCCCACACGGTTTGTCATATCTCACTCCTTTGAAGTATCCGCTCCTACTGTAGTCGCTAGATTTTCCGCCGCAGCCAGAAAGGCCGCATTTTCTTCCGGCAGGCCAATGGTCACGCGCAAGTACCCATCAATTCCTACATCGCGGATGAGCACCTCTTCATCCAAGAACTTCTCCCACACGCGGTGCTGGTCCGCAAAATTGCCAAAGAAAAGGAAATTCGATTCGCTCGGCATGACGGTATAACCCATCTCGCGCAGGCGCCCTGCCACCATGTCGCGTTCGGCGGCGATGGTCACCACGGTGGCGAGGGTATCTGCGCTGTGGCGCAGGGCCACAGTAGCCGCTGCCTGGGATAAGACGGACAGGTGATACGGCAGGCGCACCAGCATGATGGCCTCCACGAAGGCCGGGTCCGCCACGAAGTAGCCCAGGCGCCCGCCGGCAAAGTCGAAGGCCTTCGACATCGTGCGGGAGACCACGAGCTTGGTGGGGTATTTTTCCAACAAGCTCGTCGCGGACGGCGAGTCAGAAAACTCGGCGTAAGCTTCGTCGACGATGACGATGCCGGGGGCGGCATCGACAAGCGCGGCAATATCCTCCAGGCTAGTAACCCCGCCGGTGGGATTATTCGGGGTGGTAATAAAGATGACGTCGGGCTGGTGCTCGGCCACTGCTGCCAAGGCGCGGTCCATATCGATGGCGAAGTTCTCATCGCGCGGGCACTCGATAAAACGCGTGTGAGTACCGGCAGAAAGGATCGGGTGCATGGAATACGACGGCGTAAATCCCAGCACGCTGCGCCCGGGCCCGCCGAAGGCCTGCAACAGCTGCTGCAGGATCTCATTGGAACCGTTGGCGGCCCAGACCTGCTCGTAGGTGACATCCACGCCGGTTTGCTGCGAAACATAGCGGGCTAGTTCGGTGCGCAGTTCGACCGCATCGCGCTCTGGGTAGCGGTTCAGCGAGCTGGCGCAGCGGCGGACCTCGTCCACGAGGGCATCGACAAGCGCGGGCGAGGGCGGGAAAGGATTCTCGTTGGTATTGAGCTGGTAGGCCACCCGCAGCTGCGGGGCGCCATAGGCGGTCTCGCCGCGCAATTCCTCGCGCAGCGGTAGGTCATGTAGCTGGGCCATTTATTTCTCCTCGAATCGGGCGCGGATAGCCTCCCCGTGGGCGGGAAGGCGCTCGGCATTGGCAAAGGCGATGACGTTGGGGGCGATTTCTTCCAGGGCGCCGCGGTCATAATCGATGAGGTTGACCGGACGGAGGAACGTGTGGGTAGAAAGCCCGGCGGAAAACCGCGCCGTACCCGAGGTGGGCAGCACGTGGTTGGAACCGGCCGAATAGTCCCCCAAGGGCACCGGGGAATACGCGCCGACGAAAATGGCTCCGGCGTGGTTGATGCGCTCTGCCACGGCGCGCGCATCCGCGGTGTGGATTTCTAGGTGCTCGGCGGCATAAGCATTCGCCACGGCGATGCCCGCGTCCATGGAATCCACCAGGACGATGCCGGATTGCTCGCCGGTAAGTGCCTCGGCGGCGCGGGCGGAGTTCTCCGTTGCCGTATAGCGGCGCTCTACTTCCTGCTGCACCTGCTGGGCCACGCTTTCCGATGCCGTAATCAGCACGCTTGCCGCCATCGGATCATGCTCTGCCTGGGAGATGAGATCGTAGGCCACGTAGACGGGGTTCGCGGTCTCATCCGCCAAGATGGCGATTTCGGTCGGGCCAGCTTCCGCGTCGGTGCCTACCACCCCGCGCACCGCCCTTTTGGCTGCGGCGACAAAGATATTGCCCGGCCCAGTAATCATGTCCACGGGCTCTATGTCTTCGTCCGCATCGCCGTAGGCCAAAAGCGCTACCGCCTGACCCCCACCGACGGCCCAGACTTCCTCCACGCCCAGCATGTGGCACGTGGCCAAGACCGTAGGGTGTGGCAGGCCGCCGTGTTCCTTTTGCGGCGGGGAGGCAACCACCAGGCTGGAGGCGCCGGCCTCTTGCGCGGGCACGGTATTCATGATGACTGAAGACGGGTAGACCGCCTTGCCGCCGGGAACATAGAGGCCAACGCGCTCGATGGGCCGGAATACCTCGGTCACGGTGGCGCCGGGTGCCAGCTGTGTGGTGTGCGACTCCGGTTTTTGGTCCGCATGCACGCGGCGCACCCGCTCAATGGAGGCCTCGATGGCCGCGCGCACCTGGGGATCAAGTTTGTCGGCGGCCCGCTGCAGTTCTGCCTGGGGGACGCGCAGGGACGGTGGGCGCACCCCATCGAATTGCTCCCCATAATCCAACGCTGCCTGGACGCCTTCGTCGCGCACCTTATTGACCATCGGCACGACGGTCCCCATGACGGAATTGACGTCGGTGCCGCCGCGCGGAAGAACGCGGCGCAGCGTGGCGGGGCGAAGCTGTTGACCGCGGAGATCGATGGTTCGAAGCATTCCTGGCTCACTTTCTGGTTGATCACCGTGGGCTATATCTGTAGACAAATCAATATACTATCGCCCAAAGCGCCGCGGGGACACCCTCTTGGGCGATAGACTCAAAATCAACTTCCAGCGAAGGCGAGTGTGCGGTGCATGATGATCGAATTTGAATCCACCAGTCTTGAGCGGCACCTGCGCGCCATCGTCCGCGAGCTTGATTTTTCCTATTGGGCGCTACCTACTGGAGAACTCGTCATTTCCCATGGGCAGGCGGGGTCCACGCTGGTCTTTGTGTCGCAGACCGACGATGTGGTTGTCCACCTGCACACCACTCTGCGCGGCGCGGTTGACTTGGGCGAGGCCGCCGCGCTGTCCCGATTTATCACCAGTTGGAATGCCGATTGCCTCTACCCCACCGCCGTGCTGGACTATGACGAGGCCGGGTCGCTGGTGCTGTGTGGGCAGAGCCACTTCAGCACTGGAACTGCACCAACGCACGATCAATTGGCCGCTTTTGTGCCCGCCGCACTCAACGGCGCAGAGGTGCTCATCAGCGTGGCAACGCGCGAGTTTCCGGCCCTGGCCCAAGAACCAGATCTAATGCTGGCTCAAAACGATACCGCTACACCGCCCGCGTTCACCTTGGATCTCCTCGCGGCCGCTCTACCGCAAATAGGCATCGACCGCTTCCATAGCGATGGTGAAATCTGCCTATTTGCCCTCGTCAACTCCATCGCCTGCACCTTTACCCTCGACTCTGGGCCTAGCCTCATCATCACAGGCCGGTGGGACCTGAATGCGGATGAGGACGAATTCACCCGTTTGTTTTTGATCTGCAATGACTGGAACCGGGCAAACCACAGCGCCACCGCCTACTGCCGCTCCACCGACGAGGGCCTCCACATCCACGTCGATGTGCCGACCCTGACCGGGGCGGGCCTTCACCAAGGCCAGCTGCTGCGGGTTTTAAGCCACAGCCTCGATGCGATCCTGCACGCAATCGATGACATCGCGCGGGAATTCTGTGGCAGCTCCCCGGTTAAGTGGGCGTAGCTACTTCCCTTTGCGCACTGGCCTCTTTGCCAGCCGTCTCCCAGTCCGCGTCGGAGCTAATAAACGCGGTGCACCAATAGGAAAACATGGCCAAAAATGGGGCTACCGCCCAGGCCACGGCGGGCGAAAAATTCGGCGCAAACTCCACGACGTCCCCGGGGCTGTCCGGCGGGTGCGTTGCGGTGATGCCACCAAAGACGTAGAAGGAAGCGGCACCGGTAAGCGCGCACAGCCCTACCCACAGCAGCATCGTGAGACCACGCCCGCGACGCTGCGCGAATGCGGCCAGTCCGAGGCACAGCCCCAAGAAACCCGTGACGAGTGCAAAGGTCATAAATGCGACGAATTGCGCGTTGCCCGCGGCTTCAATGGCGTAGCCGCCACCGTCGACAGCATGGCCGGTCATCGTAGGGCGCATAAACCCCCAGAGCGCGCCACAGATGCCGAAAACAAACAGGGAACACGCGAGGAGCCCCGCACCGAAACCGAGAGTGCGGGGCAAGCGAGCTTGGCGGAAAGACAATTTAGTTACAGAAGGTCCAGTTACCGTCCTCGCGGCGGAAACGAACGGTGGAGGTATCGGTACCGTCCGGGTTCGACACGCTCACGGTAGCGGAGGCATCATCGCCATTGACCACAACGTCATTGATCGATTCCAGCTTGGTGGAGGTAGGGATGGCCTCTAGCTGGTCGGCGAACTCGTTGATCTTGGCATTGCCCTGGCTTTGCTGGCGCATGGAGTTTGCGTATTCCGCAAAGGACTGGTTGGGCAGGCTATCGACGTAGTTGAGGTACTGCTGGAAATCCCCGGACTCACCTTCGCGCACGGCCTTGCAGGCGTGGGCAGGCATGTATCCAAAGTAGTCCTTAACATTGTCAATCTCATGCTGCCCGCGCACCAGCTGCTCAATGGCCTGCTTATCGCCATCGCTTGCTTCTTGCCCACCTTCAATGGGCTTGATGTCCTGGGCGTTGGCGAAGGGATCGTCCTCATTCTCAATGGGGTTCGCGTTGGCGCCCTCATTGCCGCCTTCGTCGCCCTTGTTCTTAGGCTCCTCGGCAGTCTTTTTCTTGCCCTTTTCTTCCTTTTCCTTCTTCTTGTCCTTATCGGCGTCTTTGTCCTCAGACTTTTTCGCCGATTCCTTCGCGGAGGTCTCAGAGGAGGAGGAAGCAGACGAAGACGACGTGGTCTTCGTCGAATCGTCCTCATCGTCCGAGCTACATGCAGCTAAGGCAAGCGGGGCAACCATAGCGACCGCGAAAAGGGACTTCTTTGCAGGGGTCAAAAAGGACAAGGGAGAGCTCCTGAATCGTTCTTTCGAATGCGAAGCCGCCTCACGACGGGTTCTTTTGTCCCCGCAATCCTAACAATGCAAGTTTGCAAGGGACATTATTGCAGTCTTAAAAGTACCTGTGAGCTATTCCTTGCCGCGGTGAAACACGTACAATTTCCACTGTGCAACTACATCGCGAGAGCATCATCGAGGCCGCCACGACCCTATTGAATACTTATGGGCTTGCCGATGTCACCATGCGCCGCGTCGCTTCCTCCCTCGGCGTTGCTCCGGGGGCGCTGTATTGGCACATCGCCAATAAGCAGGCGCTCATTGCCGCTCTTGCCGAAGATATTATCGCCCCCGTCGCCGGTTCCACGCTGGAAGAGATTAGCCTGCACCTGCGCGAATTGCTCCTAGCCCGGCGCGATGGAGCGGAGGTTGCCATTGCCGGCCTCTCCCAGCCGGATTCCCAGGCCTGGGATCACCTCGTCGCGCAGTTTAGCTCCGCCACCTGCCCCGATTTCGATGATACTGCCCGCAAGGCCGCCGCCCTTTCTGCCGTGCACCTCGTGTTGGGCGCCACGCTGCTCGAGCAATCCCAGCGCCAACTGCTAGAAACCACCGGTGGGACCACCGCGGCCGACTACCGCGCCGATTTGGTGCATGGCGTGCGGATTATTAATGCCGGTTTGCAGCACAGCGGGGCGGATTAAAACATTTCACCCCCGCGGCGGATTTCCCATAAACACAAGCGAGTACGATCTCTGTGCAGCAGCCCTCCTTAGATTGTCACCTCAGAAGAAAGGCCATTTTCGTGTCGTATCCCGCGCATGGCGTATTCATCGATGTCACTGCGGAAAAAATCGTGCTTCACCGCAGCCTGCTCTCCCGCAGCTTGGGCGCGCCTGCCACCGCAGAAATCGCGCTCGATGCCATCGATGACCTGCGCGCCCACGAACCCACCGCCACCGGGTTTGGTTCACTGGCCCTGGGCAGCGCCGGCAGCATTGCCTTCGCCCCGCACCAGGATCCCCACCGCGTGGCGCGCGCCATTGAGGCGGCACAAAAGGGCGACGCACCGGCGGAAGCCGCACCCGAACCCGCAGCAGCTGCAACCCCAACCGCTAGCGAAGTAAACCCAGGGCTTGATTTCGTCGCGGTTGATGTGGAGACCGCCAATGATAATTGGGGGTCCATCTGCCAGATCGGCGCTGTGCGTTACCGCGATGGCCAAGAAACCGCGGCCCAGTCGTGGCTGTGCACCCCTCCCCCAGGCTTGGAGCACTTTGCCGAAATCAATATCTCCATCCATGGGATTACCGCCGCCGATGTCGAAGGTGCCATACCCTTTGCCACAGCGGCCGCAGAGCTCTTTGATTTCATCGGCAGCGATGTCATCGTCGCGCACAATGTCCAATTCGATTCTTCCGCGCTGCGCTCCGGATTGCTGGCCGCCGGAGCCGATGTCCCCACCGTCCCGCTGGCCTGCTCGCTCGCTTTGTCCCGCGACGCTTCAAAGCAAGGTGTTATTTCGGTGGCCAATCACAAGCTTCCCACCGTGGTGAAACACCTTGGCGGCGCCTCTTTTACCCACCACGATGCCACCGAGGACGCCCGCGCCGCCGGCACCATCATCACCGGGCTGGCCCAACGCTTCGGGCATACCGGAAGCATCACTGATCTCTTTACCAGCCGGGAGTTTAGCCTCGGCCGCCTCGAATCCTCGGCCATCCTGCCGGTCCTGCGCGCGCATACCGCGCCCACCTCCGGCGACGATCTGGGCGCCGGTACCGATTTCCGCGATTCCACCCGGTCCGCGGGAACCAGCAAAAAGCCCGCCTCTTCCGGCCGGGCGCCGTGGCAGGCCGTGGCCACCCCGGATACCATCCCAGATCCCAATCCCGATGCCGATCCAAAGGGCGCGCTCTACGGCCAGCACGTCACCCTGACCGGCGATTTCGAGCCGTACGATAAGGGGCTGCTGTGGCAGGGAATCGCCAAGCGCGGCGGGCAAGTGGGCAAAAACGTCACCAAGAAGACCACGCTGCTCGTCGTCGGCGAATGGGCAAAGAAGACCTCCAAAGAAAAGCGCGCCGAAGAGCTGCAAGAAAAGGGCCAGGACATCACCATGTGGTCCGGCGCCCAGCTCTTTTCTGAGCTGGAGCTCGATGCCGAGCCGCCTTTTTAAACCCGCAGGGAACCACCCGGCCATTTCTCCAGTCCAATAGGGGCGGATACGCACTACCTTGGAGAAATCGCCATGACCCTTACGCTCGACGCACCCCGCCCCACCACCACTAATTTACTGCCGGCGCTTTTCGCGCGGTCGTGGATTAAACACCAGCGGCTTTCCGATGACGGCTTTTGCGACTCCCTTGCTACCATCCAGCTTTCACCCAACCTGTCGATGGCGCTGGTCTTTCCCGGGCAGCGCACTTTTCGCAGGCTCAGCCACCGCGGCCTCGCGGACTTGGATGTCTCAACCCGCCAAGCGTGGAATTGTGCCTCACTGAATCTGCAGCGCGCCGCGCTCGATTCGCAGGGCCTGCGCTTTTGGACGCGCCCGGCCCACTGCACCCTGCCTGCCGCAGCGCCTTTTGGCGGCCTGCAAGTTCGCTCCCACGGCGCCCCGATTTCTTCGTGGTTGGCCCACCCAGAAACCTTCACCGTGCTGGATAAACACATGCGCCGCCTCATGCGCTCGCATTCTTTGACCTACCTGGTGCCGGATTCCGCGACGGTTTTCGTCTTCGCCCACCTACCCGATGAGTATGCCCGCGACCTCGCGCGCGCCGCCGCCGAACAACTTCCCCGCCATCGCACCGTTTTACATTCGCGCCCGCTAGTATGGTCTAACGGATTTCCCCGCGAATTATGAGAGGAGCACCATGGCGGAAAGCAGGATGTCGCGGCTGAGCAATCAGTACCATGCCTGGACCCGCAGCCACCCCACGGCGGCGGAGGATTTTCGCACCGCCATCGAGGATCTGCTCAATGACGCAGGCATCATCTTTGACCGGGTATCGACCCGCGTCAAGACGTGGTCCTCACTCAAGCGCAAGGCCAAGAAGCGGGGCGAGGACGGCGATTTCATTTACCCCACCCCGTGGGACGATATCCACGATGTCATGGGCGTGCGCGTTACTCTGTACCACTCCACCATCATTCCCAATGCGCTAGACGTGCTGGGCGAGTCCTTCAAGGTCGTGCGCTCTGTGGATAAGGCGGCCGAGACCCGCATTTCCGGCGGCTTTGGGTACGGCTCCCACCACCTGGTGCTCACCGTGACCGACGATAGTGCGGCGGCCATGGAGGAGCTCGCCGATTTCGTGGGCTGGACCTTTGAGGTACAAATTCGCACCGTGCTGCAGCACGCATGGGCGGAATTCGAGCACGATATCCGCTATAAGCAGGGCCCTACCCCGCCCTCGCCTGAGGTGGACCGCCTATTTACACTGGCCGCCGGCCTCATCGAATTGGCTGATCAGCAATTCGATGAGATCGCCGCGCTCAAAGCCCCGCGCACGGAGGCGGATACGGACGTGGAGCTTACTCCGGAAACCTTACCTGGCGTCCTAGCCATCATTTTGGGCAATCGATTCCCGCTTTCACGCTCGGAGCACTACCGCTTCCTCGCGGAAATCTTGGAGGAAAACGATATCCGGTCCTTGGACCAGCTCGAGCAGCTGCTTGACGATGACGCCATTGCCCACGTCCACGACACCATGCGCTATCGCTTTCGGCCCGGCCAAGTGCGCCTTATCGATGATCTGCTGCTCAATAAGTTTGGCAAGCAGCACATCGAAGCCACCGCTGAATCTGGCGACCGCGCCGGCCGGCGGCGCCGCCTGAACGCGCGCCTTAAGGCGCTGCGCGCAAACTCTTAGCGGAATCCGCCGCGGAATTTTTCCATATCGCGGCGCTCCTTTTTTGTTGGCCGGCCCGCGCCGCGGGGACGCACCGGCACCGCGGGCTGGAATTCCTTGGGCGGTGGCGGAGGCGCGTGATCGGTATAGCAGGTGCGCGCCACCGGCGCGCCCACGCGCTTGGCGACGGTAGCCAGCACCTCCAAATCGTGCTCATGGTGGTTGCGCCACACGCGCACCCTATCGCCTGGCACGACTTGTTGCGCCGGTTTGACCGCTTCACCGTTGATTTTCACGTGCCCGGCGCGCACCGCAGTGGCCGCGGCGGAGCGGGTTTTGAACATGCGCACCGCCCATACCCAAGCATCAATCCGGACGGGGCGGCCGCTTGGCTGCGGGGTAGGCATTAATAATTATTATGGTTCTCGTTGACGATTTTGCGGATCTTCAACCAGTTATATCCGCCACCCACCACGGCGATGATAAGGCCCAAAACCATCCAAGCGGCCAAATTAGCAGATAGCACACCTAAAACAACTCCTGCGCCGAGGCCACCGGCAACGGAAATAACGGCGTTGCGGGAGTGCTTGCGCACCTGCTGCTTGCGCTGCGCAATGGGGTTATTCGGTCGCTGCTGCATAGTCATGACCCAGATCCTACCTCAACCCAGGCAGAGCCTGCTTCGCGCGCGCTGATTTCGCCTTGGGAAAGCGCGGCGAGCATCGCCTGGAGCTCATCGAGCCTTCCCGGGCGCACGGCGACGGTAAAGGTTACGGCTGCACCGTACTCGGTATCGGTGATATCGATGCCGCGCCCGCGCAAATCCGCTTCGAAGCGCCCGGCCGTGGCGTGTGGGCATTCCACCGTATAAAGCTCCCGGCGCGCCCGGATGACCGCCTCGACCTTTTCCATGGCCTCGCTGACCGCCCCGCCATAGGCATGCACAAGTCCACCCGCACCCAACTTGATGCCGCCGAAGTAGCGCACGACCACCGCGCAAATATCGAGCATTCCAGAGCCCTTTACCACATCCAACATGGGCTTTCCGGCCGTCCCGGAAGGCTCGCCATCATCGGAGGAACGTTCCACGGGGTTCGCATCGTCGACGTGGTAGACATAGGCGGAGCAATGGTGGCGGGCATCGGGAAAGCGCTGGCGGGCGGCATCGATAAACGCCCGTACTTCTTCCTCGTTCGTGACTCGGCCGATCAGGGTAATAAACCGCGAGCGTTTGATCTCAATTTCGTGTTCCACCTGGCCGGTGGGGCGCCGATAGGTATCGCGCATTAGGCCACCAAGAAATCGTACTCGGGGGTATTCGGCTGCAGGTGCTGCACCGAGATCTTGGACTCGGCCATCCGCTCCTTCAGCCCCGCCAGGTCCTCGGCGCGGCTAAGCTGAATGCCCACCAGCGCGGCACCAGTTTCGCGGTTATTGCGCTTGAGGTACTCGAAGAGCGTGATGTCATCGCTGGGGCCCAGGATTTCAGACAGGAAGTGGCGCAGCTGGCCCGGTTCCTGCGGGAAATTGACCAAGAAGTAGTGCTTCAGGCCGCGGTGCACCAGCGAGCGCTCCATGATTTCGGCGTAGCGCAACACGTCATTATTGCCCCCAGAAATCACGCAGACCACCGTCGAACCCGGCTCTAGCGGCACCCGCTGCAGCCCGGCCACGGACAGCGCACCGGCGGGCTCGGCGATAATACCCTCATTTTGGTACAGGTTGAGCAGGTCCGTGCACACCGCCCCCTCAGAGACCGTGTCCCAGTGCAGGCGCGATTGGTTGGCCTCCAAAATCTCATACGGCAGCGAGCCCAGGCGCTTGACCGCCGCGCCGTCGACAAACGGATCCACGCTCTCTAGCGCCACCGGCCCGCCATTGCGGAAGGCTGCTCTTAGCGATGCCGCCCCTTCCGGCTCCACCCCCACCACCTTCGCGTGCGGTGCCATATCCGCCATATAGGAGGTGATGCCAGAAATCAGCCCGCCGCCGCCGACGGGAACGACGATGGTATCGACCGAGGCGCCCTTTGCCGAAAGCTGTGCCAAGACCTCCGCGGCGACGGTGCCCTGGCCGATGATGGTATCGCGAGCATCGAAGGGCTCGATGAAGGTGGCGTGGCGCTCGGAGGCATCGGCATGCGCGGCGGCCGCGGCCTCGTCAAAGTTGGCACCCACTACTACGAGTTCCACTTGGTCTCCGCCGTGCACGTGGATGCGGTCGCGCTTTTGCATGGGCGTGGGCTCCGGGACGAAAATCTTGCCCGGAATCCCCATGGTGCGGCACGCATAGGCCACGCCTTGTGCATGGTTGCCTGCCGATGCCGTCACGATGCCCCGCTCCCGCTCCTCCTGCGACAAGCTGGAGATGCTATTGAGCGCGCCGCGTATCTTATACGAGCGCACGTCCTGGAGATCCTCGCGCTTTAAATAGACCTCACAGCCCGTTTCCGCAGAAAGCCGGGGGCAATACTGCAGCGGCGTCGGCGCGATTTCGGAGCTGATGCGTGCCTGTGCCTGCTGGATATCGGATGCGTGGATGGTCGATTCAGTCATGATTGCAGAGTCTACCCGCCCTACCTAGTGCTCGACCGATTCACCTAGATTTCATTCCGGTTTAGCGTCACTGTTACGTGGTTTGGAGACAATGGAGTGCTCCACAAGAAAGGACTCTCTCTATGTTTAAGCGCACCTCCATCGGCGTGGCTGCCTGCCTTGCGCTCAGCTGCGCCCCGGCCGCCAACGCGCATATCGTCGATAATGTTTTAGAACGCTCCGCCGACGATGCTGCGGTAAAACTAAGCCCCATCGGCTCCTATGAGGCTGGGGTGATGGGCAAATCAGCAGCGGAAATCGTGGCCTACCACGCCGACTCCCAGCGCATTCTCACGGTGAATGCGCAATCGGGCAAGGTGGATATCCTGGATGCCTCCGATCCCGCCAACCCCACCAAGGTTGCTGAGGTTTCCGCCGGCGGCGATAAGGAAATCAACTCCGTGGCCGTGCGCCCCGATGGCCTCGCCATCGCCGCCGTGCAGCAGGCAGACAAGACCGAAAACGGTGAAGCCTTGATTTTCGATGCCTCCTCCGGCAACGAGCTCGGCCGCGTACCGCTCGGCGCGCTGCCAGATAACGTGCACATCACCAAAGACGGTGCCTATGCATTGACCGCGAATGAGGGCGAGCCCTCCGATGAACTCACCACTGATGGCACCGAATACGCAAAAGATCCAGAAGGTACTGTATCGGTCATCTCCCTGCCAGACGGCGTCCAGGCCCCCTCCGCTGCGGATGTCCGCACCGCTGATTTCCGCGCCTTCGACGGCCCAGATGCAGAACTCGACCCGTCCATTCGCGTCTTTGGCCCAGAAAACCACCACAATAAGCCTTCGCTCGACTTCGAGCCGGAGTATATTTCTTCCGCCGATGGCAAGGCCTATGTCACCTTGCAAGAAAATAACGCCATCGGCGTGGTCGATATCGCCTCCGCCACTGTAGAAAAGGTGCTGCCCGCCCATATCGCGGATCACTCCGTTGTCCCCATCGATCCCTCCAATAAGGACGGCGAGGCAAAGCTGCGCACGATCCCTGTGCATGGGCTATCCATGCCGGATTCGATCGGTGCCTTTCAGACCAACGGCCAGACCTACTTCGCCACCGCCAATGAGGGCGATGCCCGCGATTGGGGCGGCTACACCGATGAGGTCAAACTGAAAGAGCTCGTTGAAGAAGGCCAGGTCTGTGATTCCGTCGATCTGCCAGAAGGCATCGAGGACAAGAAATACGCCGGCAACCTCAAGTTGAGCAATGCCTCTGGGTGGAATGAGGAAAAGGGCTGCTTCGATGGCCTGTATTCCTTCGGGTCCCGCTCCTTTAGCATTTACGATGCTGAGGGCAACGTCGTCTTCGATTCCGGTTCCGACTTCGAGGAAATCACCAAGGACATCGAGGGACTTAACTTCAATGCCGATAACGAAGACCCCGACTTTGACGATCGCTCGAATAATAAAGGCCCCGAACCGGAAGCCCTGACGATTGGAACAGTTGGCGATCGCACCTATGCCTTCATCGGCATGGAGCGCGTGGGCGGCATCTTCGTCTACGACGTCACCGACCCAGCTCATGCCGAGTTCGTCACCTATACCAACAACCGCGATTTCGCCGTGGACTACGACGAGGACAATGTTGCCGCCACCAGCTTGGCCGGCGACTTGGGCCCAGAGGGGTTGGCGTTCGTTGGCAAGGAAGACTCGCCTACTGACGATGCCCTCCTTATCGCCGGCAACGAGGTGTCCGGGACCACTACGATCTTTTCTGTCGCCGATCTTGTCGGTGGCTCCCAGGATGAAGACGGCGAGGCTCCTGACGATGCCCTCGGGGCATGGCTGCCTGATGACGGTTCCAGCAGCATCGCGAAGGGCGTTGGAATCATCGCTGGCATCATTGCACTCGGCGCCATGTTGAGTGGTGTTCTGCACTTCATGCCGCAGGTAGCCGATCAGTTCTATAAGATGCTTCCAGAACCGGTCCGCCAGCTACTTCCGTAGATTTCGGTATTAAAGCGGTGGCGATTGGGGCGAGCAATCAGCTCTT
This sequence comes from Corynebacterium sp. KPL2861, assembly GCF_040225475.1. Taxonomy (NCBI): domain Bacteria; kingdom Bacillati; phylum Actinomycetota; class Actinomycetes; order Mycobacteriales; family Corynebacteriaceae; genus Corynebacterium; species Corynebacterium sp. KPL2861. The sequence continues at coordinate 79,808 of NZ_JBEHFW010000003.1, read as the reverse complement.
CAGCCACCGCCTACTTGCTCCGCTTGTACTGCATTGCCAGCGGTAATCGCGCGGGAGCTTGTGCGATTTCACAAATCCGAGTCGTGGACGGCACGCCAACTTCTGAGACAGACGCGATTATTCCTCTGCACGCGAGCGGTCTTCACAATTGGCCCACCGTTACCGCAGGTGCAGCGAAATTGCTTTCTCTGAGCGGCGGTAACAGTGTCCATAGAAGGTGCAGGAGAGTTTCTATCCCAAAATACCTGCACCCATCGTGGCCTTCAGGTCTCCCATAAGGTTGCCCGATCGTTCCACGCGGAGGTGCTCACCGAGGACCATGGTGGTGGATTGGTCGCCCTCGACAAGTTCAAGGTACACATCGGACTCACCGTGGTTTTTAACCAAGACCTGCTTGAGTCGGGCGATATTTTCCATCGTGCACTGGTCCGTGCGCATGGTCAGGCGCAGCGGCAGGCTCGCGCCACCGCCCGGGCCCAGCTCGGGAACGCGAATATCGGAACAAAACAGCGACCGGCGCTCATCGCGCACCTTCACGTTGACGCGCGCCAAGATAATGTTGTCTTCCACAATATGCGGCGCCGCCAGCGAATAGACCTTATTGAACACCAAGATCTCTACCTGCGCGCCGTTGTGGTCTTCTACCGTGACAATCGCCCACGGGGAACCATCGCGCTTAGAAAAGCGGCGGTCCACACCGGAAATGATGCCGCCGATGATGAGTTCCTGCCCATTGTGCACCTCATCGTTGAGGATCTTTGTCAACGGCGTATTGGTCTGTGCAGCCAGGGCCTCTTCGAAACCATCGAGTGGGTGGCCAGAAACGTAGAGGCCCAGCATCTCTCGCTCTAGCGCCAACTCGTGCTTGCGATCCCATGAATCGTCCGGCACATCAATGGCAAAGGCGCCCTCCGAGGAGGCATCGTCGCCACCGCCAAAGCCGGCAAAGAGGTCGAATTGCCCCTTATCGGCCGCCTTCTTGGTGGTCTGCACGGCATCGACGGCGTCCTCGTGAATAAGCATCAGCCCCTTGCGCGGCTGCTGGAAATCATCAAAGGCACCGGCCTTAATCAGCGCCTCGGTCACTCGCTTGGAACACGCCGCAAGGTCGATCTTGTCGAGGTAATCGCTAAAGGAGGTAAACGCCCCCTTTGCCTTGCGCGAGGCGATGATGGATTCGACCACTTCAGAGCCCACGTTGCGGATAGCGCCCATGCCGAAGCGAATATCCTCGCCCACAGCCTGGAAGTCTTCTTCGGACTCATTGACCGAAGGCGGTAAGACGTTAATGCCCAAGTGGCGGCAGTCCGACAGGTAGATGGCGGACTTATCTTTCTTATCGCCCACAGAGGTTAGTAGCGCCGCCATGTATTCCGGCGCGTAGTAGGCCTTGAGGTAGGCAGTCCAGAACGAGACCAACCCGTAGCCCGCGGCGTGGGACTTGTTAAACGCGTACGACGCGAAGGGCTCGATGGTCCCCCACAGCGCATCCATGGCGGATTTGGAGTAGCCATTTTCTTGCATGCCGCCCCAGAATTTATCGTATTGCTGGGCCAGGACCTCGGGCTTTTTCTTACCCATCGCCTTACGGAAGCCGTCCGCCTCGCCGGCGGTGTAATTCGCCACCTTCTGCGAGATACGCATGATCTGCTCCTGGTAGACGATGAGACCGTACGTCTCATCCAGGATTTCCTTCAGCGGCTCCTCGAGCTCAGGGTGAATCGGGGTGATTTCCTTGCGCCCGTTCTTGCGGTCGGCGTAGTCCCAGTGGGCGTTCACACCCATCGGGCCGGGGCGATACAGGGCCAGGGAGGCCACGATATCTTTGAAGCCGGTAGGCTTCATGCGCTTGAGCAGCTCCTGCATACCGCCGGAGTCCAGCTGGAACACACCCAAGGTATCCCCGCGCGAGAGCAAGTCATAGACCTTGGAGACCTTGGGGTCATCGGCATGCAGCTGCTCGAGCTGTACTTCTTCGCCGCGGTTGCGCTTGATGTTTTCGATGGCATCGCCAATAACGGTGAGGTTGCGCAGGCCCAGAAAGTCCATCTTCAACAGGCCAATGGCCTCGCAGGCGGGGTAATCCCAGCCGGTGATATAGGCGCCATCGGCAGGCCGCTTCCACATCGGGATGTGGTCCATCAACCGCACGGAGGCCATAATCACCGCGCAGGCGTGCACGCCAGCTTGGCGGACGACGCCTTCCAAGCCGCGCGCGGTGTCATAAATCTTTTTCACATCCGGGTCGGTTTCCACCATCTGGCGGACCTCGGCGGCCTCGGAATAGCGCTCGTGGTCGGGGTCGGTAATGCCCCGCAGCGGAATATCCTTCGCCATAATCGCCGGGGGCAGCGCGCCGTTGATGCGGTCGGCCATCTGGAAGCCCGGCTGGCCAAAGTGCACCTTGGCGGAGTCCTTGATGGCCTGCTTGGTTTTCACCGTGCCGAAGGTAATAACCTGGGCAACCTTGTCCTCGCCCCAGCGCTCGGCGGCATAGGTAATCATCTCGCCGCGGCGGCGATCGTCGAAGTCGATATCGATATCGGGCGCGGACGGGCGCTCGGGGTTCAAAAAGCGCTCGAAGAGCAGGTCGTGTTCCAGCGGATCAATATTGGTAATGGTCAGCGCGTAGGCCACGAGCGCGCCCGCCGCAGAACCACGACCGGGCCCGACACGGATGCCCACCGAACGCGCATACTTAATAAGCTCCGCCACAATGAGGAAGTAGGACGGGTAGCCCTTCATCTCAATCACGGAAATCTCGTACTTGGCGCGCTCGATATACTCCTCCGGTACATCGCGCCCGGGGAACCGCCGCTGCAGCCCCTCCATCACCTCGTGGGTCAGCCAGGAGGTGGGGGTGTGGCCCTCGGGGACATCGGCAATGGGCATGCGGTCGTGGGTGTGTTCTTCCCACACCTCGCTGTAGTCTTGCACGCGCTCGGCAATCCACAGGGTGTTATCGCAGCCATCTGGAATCAGGTCATCCCAGGTATCGCGCATCTGCGCGGCGGACTTGATGTAGTAGCCGGTACCGCCGAACTTGAAGCGGTCTGGGTCCATGAACGTCTTACCGGTCTGCACGCACAGCATGGCTTCGTGCGCCGGCGCCTGGGATTCCAGCACGTAGTGGCAGTCATTGGTCACCAGCGGCGGCAGGTCCAGCTTACGGCCGATTTCGAGCAGCCCATCGCGCGTGCGCTTTTCGATGTCCAGCCCATGGTCCATCAACTCCAAGAAGAAGTTGTCCTTGCCATAGATGTCTTGCCACATCGCCGCAGCCTCGAGGGCCTCGTTGAATTGGCCGAGGCGCAGGCGGGTCTGCACGTCGCCGGAGGGGCAGCCGGTGGTGGCGATGATGCCATCGGCATGCTCGGCGATGAGTTCTGCGTCCATGCGCGGCCACTTGCCCAGCTGGCCCTCGTAGGAGGCGAGCGAGGACAGCGTGAACAGGTTGCGCAGCCCGGTGGCGTTTTCCGCGATCATCGTCTGGTGCAAATACGCGCCCGAGGCGGAGACATCGTCGCGCTTTTGGTCGGGGGTGCCCCACAGCACACGCTTTTTATTAAAGCGCGATTCCGGGGCCATGTAGGCCTCGATGCCGATGATGGGTTTGACCCCGGCGCTGGTCATGCGCTTGTAAAAGGCGTCGGATCCATACATATTGCCGTGGTCTGTCATGCCCACAGCGGGCATGTTTTGCTTGACCACCTCATCAGCCAACATATCGACCTTGGCCATGCCGTCCAGCATGGAGAACTCGGTATGGTTATGCAGGTGGACGAAGGAGGAGTTTTTGGCCATGCGGTCATCTTAGCGGGGTGGTCAAGATGACGATATTATGCGGTGATGATCTACACGCTCGCCGCATACATCATGTGGGGGTTCTTCCCCGCGTTCTTCCCGCTCCTGCTGCCGGCCACGCCGCTGGAAATCCTCGCCCACCGCGTGTTGTGGACCGCGGTTATCGTCACGGCATTTTTAATATTCAGCGGCGGCTGGCGCGAATTGGTGCGCATGGACAAGCGCACGTGGGGCTGGCTTGCCGCCGGGGGCGTATTTATCACGGTCAACTGGGGTACTTATGTACTGGCGATTAATACCGATCACGTGGCCGATGCCGCTTTAGGCTATTTCATCAACCCCCTAGTATCGGTGGCGCTCGGCATGATCTTCTTAAAGGAGCAGCTGCGACCGTGGCAGGCGACCGCCGTCGCCGTTGCCGCAGTCGCCGTGCTGTATCTGACCTTCTTTACCGGCCAAGCGCCGTATATCTCGCTGCTGTTGGCGGCATCGTTTGGCATCTACGGGCTCATCAAGAAGCAGGTGCGGGTATCGGCGGCGGTCTCGGTCGCTGCGGAGTCTTTGGTGGTCTCCCCCGTCGCCATCGCCTATATCGTGTGGATCGAGCAGGCGGGCCACGGCACGTTCGCCGCGGAAGGCACGCCACACATGCTGCTGTTAATCAGCGCCGGCCTTATTACCGCACTGCCGCTATTGTGCTTTGCCCAGGGCGCGCAGACGCTGCGCTTGTCGACGATCGGCATGCTCCAATACCTCACCCCTATCATGCAGATGCTGTGGGCACTCTTTGTCACCCAAGAGCACTTCTCCACACACCGGTGGATTGGCTTCGGCATCATCGGCGTAGCAGTCAGCATCTACATTGCAGATCTCATCCGCGTTCGCCACAACGCGCCGCGCAAGAGTGCGCGGCGCAGGTAAACCTGCGCGCAGAAATTCGCAGCGCGAAAGACGGTGCGCGAGCCGCGCGCAGTAGTGCACGGCGCGAGAAAACGGCACGCAAAAGTTAGCGGTGTGGAAGAGGGGTGCGCAAAAAGCGCGCGGCAACGGGGCGTTGCGCACAGGAGTGCGCAGCGCGAAAAACGGCACGCAGAAATGCGCGGTGGATGAGCTCGGCGCTTAGGAATTCGCGGGCGGGAAAGTCGGCGCTGAGGGTTGGGCCCGGCTCAACGTTGTGAGCTAACTGGGCCCGGTATCGACGAGGTCCGGCGGTTGCGGCTGCCAGGGTTTAATCCACCGCACGCCGCCGTGCACGCGTTCGAAGCGGCCATTGCGGGGGCGGGCGGCGCGGTCGTCGTCGTTGCGGCCGTTGTGATGCGGGCACGCGACGGTGAGGTTCTTGGCATTGGTCCAGCCGCCGCCGGCCCAGCTATAGATGTGGTGGACTTGGCACTCATCGGCTGGGCGGTGGCACCCGCGCGCCGGGCAGACGGGGTTTTCGGCGGCGCCATCATAAATTGCTTCCACGTTGCCCCGCGCCGCATGCGGTACAGGTTCACCGGCCCCTCCACGGGGTGGAGAAGAGTGATAAAACCTTCCTCCGCCATTGCGCGCTGGGCCAGCTCGGTACCACTTATCTGCGCGCCGTTGGTCATGGTGACCGTGACGTCTTTATCGCCCTGCGCGATGGCGCTCAACTTATCCAGCGGGATTACCACGTTGGTGCGCACGGTGGAGGTGGAGGCGCCGGAGTGGAAGAGGGCTGCGACATCGGCAAGCGTGCCTGCTTGGTTATGCAGCTCCGCGACGAGGCTGGAGCTACCTGTAATCGTTAGCGTCCATGGTTTGCCCGCGGCGCGGCGGCGCAGCCTCACCCCTGGTTTAGGCTCGCGCGGCGGGCGCAGCGCGCGCACCTTCTTGCGGGCGAGCTTGTCCATCGCCTGGGTATCGGCGGATACCTGGGCAAGTTCAGCGCGCAGGGCCCAGGCGCGGGCTTGGGTGGGCGCGCGGCGGGCGTGCTTTTCGATGACCTCCAACGTCGGCAGCGAATGCCCATTGCGCCGCGCTCCCTCGACCGCCCGGCGCTGGCGGCGCGTGAAACTGGTCGGCCCGAAATAGATCTGAGAGAGGTGGGCTATCGACTCGGCGGCGGCATCCGGCATGCCGGCGGCGGTCAGCTCGGAGGCGGGCATATCAGCGGCCTCGGCGAGGATATCCATCGCCGAGTTTAAAGCCGCAATATATGCCCGAATGTGTTCCATGCCCCCGATGCTAAGCCTGCACCCCGCACCCCGCGCGGCGAAGCGTTCAGGATGGCAAATTTAGCTGGGTGGGCGCACGGCGAAACTACCCCAGGCGGCATCGGCAGGCGCGGGCTCGACGGCGGCGACGGCGGGGAGGGAGGCGACATCGGCAAGCTGGGTTGCCGTGCCCCACACCACGACGGCGCTCACCGCGCTGGGGCGCTGGCCGTAGGAGGCGCCGATGCGGTCAAACGTATGGTTAATCACCGCAGCGCGATCCTCGCCGGCAACCGGCTCCGGTACCGCAATGGGCGCGGTCGAGCCCATAAGGATGGCATCCATGCGCGGAACGTCAGTCAACGCGGCAGCGACGGCGACAGGCGGTAACTCGGTATCGAAGGTGACCAGCGCATACGTGGCGGCATCCGGATCGATGTCCATGGACTTGACGCGCTCAATATACTCCGCGCGCGATTCCCCGTCCGGGCCCAGCTGATCGCCTTGCACGCGCGTGGATGCCTGCGTGCCCAGCGTGCCAAAAAGCACCAGAGCCACCACGCCCGCCACCAGCACCAGCACCAGTGCCGCTAGGCGGCGCCGCCAATAAAACTTCCTCATCCCTGCAGTCGCTCCAGGGCATGCTGCAGGTCATCGGGATAGGGCGCGCGGGCCTCGAACCACTTCCCGGTGCCGGGGTGGGTAAAGCCTAGCTGCACCGCATGCAGCCACTGGCGCTCCAAGCCCAGGCGGGCAGAAAGCTGCGGATTCGAGCCGTACATGGGATCGCCGACGCAGGGATGCCCGGTGGCGGACATGTGGACGCGGATCTGGTGGGTGCGGCCGGTTTCCAAGTGCACCTCGATGAGGCTGGCCTCGCGAAAGGCCTCGATGAGGCGGTAGTGGGTGACCGCGGCCTTGCCATCGTCAAGCACGGCGAATTTCCAGCCCGACTTCGGGTGCCTGCCGATGGGCGCATCGATGGTGCCCTCGATCGGATCGGGCAGGCCCTGGACCACCGCGTGATAGGTCTTTTTCACGGTCCGGTACTTAAATGCCTGCTTGAGCGCCGAATAGGCGCGCCCTGAGGAGGCCACGACCATGACCCCGGAGGTGCCCACGTCTAGGCGGTGGACAATGCCCTGCCGCTCGGTAGGTCCTAGCGAGGCCACGTTATATCCTGCCGCGCGCAGCCCGCCGATGACCGTCGGCCCATCCCAGCCCACGCTTGGGTGCGCGGCGACGCCCACGGGTTTGTGCACGCAGATGATATCGGCGTCGCTATATAAAACGTCCATGCCCTCTACTAGCTCCTCGCGCGGCAGCAGGGGCTTTTCGGGCTCTGGGAGCAGCACCGAGACCACCTGGCCGGACGCTAGGCGCTCGGATTTCCCCAGCTCCTGCGAATCCACGGTGACCCCGCCCTCTGCGCACAGCTGGGCAGTGGCCGAGCGGGAAAGGCCGAGGAGCTTGGCAAGCGCGGCATCGGCACGCATGCCCTCTAGGCCTTCTGGAATGGGAAAACTGCGCAATTGCCTATTCATTTTCCGCCCTCCGTTCCGCTAAAAGCATGGCGCCGATGAAGATGACTACGCCGCAGGTAATGGCCGCATCTGCGATATTAAAGACCGCGAACGAGCCGACCGAGATGTAGTCCACGACGTGCCCAAACCAGAAGCCGGGGTCGCGGAAGATGCGGTCTGCAAAGTTGCCCAATGCCCCACCGGCAATGAGTGCCAGCCCCAGCGCCTGGCCCGTATTGTGGATACGCGGGGCGGCGATGGCGACACCTAAGACGAACGCCAATTGGATGGTGGTAAACAGCCAAGTCGAGCCCTCGCCACCGATGGAAAACGCCGCGCCCGGATTAAATAGCAGGTTAAACCTGAACCAGTCCCCAATGACATAATGCGGCTCGCCCTCCGTCAGGACGGTCAGCATGAGTTGTTTTACGGCTTGATCCACAACCGCCACGGCGATGACCACCGCGGCGATAAGACCTGTCTGACTCCTTCGTTTTTGGCTCACCCACATCATTCTAATCAGGAGCGTCCGGTATTTTGGTAAGCGTGTTTCGAGTCAAAGTTTTTACAACCCTTTCCGCCGTCGCCGTAGCGCTAAGCGCCTGTTCTTATGAGACCCCCGGCCCCGCCGTGGAACAGCCCGTCGGCCTGACTATCGATGCCCCGCGCCTGACCGTCGAAGAGTCCGGAACCGGGGAGAAGAAATTGCTGGAATATCACGACATCGACTCCTCGCAGGAGGTAACCTACCGCGCCACGGAGGGATTTTCGCAGGACTTGCTGAATAAATCCGCCGCTGCCGATTTCCAGGCCGCCGATGTGGATAAGGAGACCACTACCCTGCCGCTTTCGGCTTCCGTGGATAAAGCCACCGAGGACGTCGAGGATCAATTGCCGGCCTCGCGCAACGCGTTTGTCACCGCAGGCGATCCGGAATACTCCGGCGATACCGATATCTCTTCTGCTTCCGGGTTCCAATTTGGCTGGCGCGGTCAAGATAATGGCCAGATGAATTCCCTGCGCTTGGCCGCCCCGCAGGACGCGAGCGATGAGGCGCGCGGCACCGTCGAACAAGCAATCATGAAGCTGACCGCGCTGCCCATCGTTTTCCCAGAGGAAGAGGTGGGCACCGGCGCGACGTGGACGGTGGATTCGCGCGTAACGGGAGAATCCACGCTCTTGCAAACGACCCGCTATACGGTTAAGTCCATCGATGGTGACCGCGTCACGCTATCCGTCGAGGTGGAACAACGCCCTACCCTGGGCGCTTTATCCTTCGAGGGCCAAGCCGAGGGCACGGAGTTGGAGGATAAGGAACTCGACGTGCTGGATTCTTCCACTAATTCCTCGGGCAACGTCACGGTGGATCTGACTAAGCCGCTCCCCGTGGGCGGTGACGTGTCCTTCGATACGAAGGTAACCTACGGCACCGCCGATTCAGACCTGCGCGTCGTGCAATCAAGCCTGACGGAGTTGGCTTTTTCGGAGTAGAGCTACTCGGCGGGGGCCTCTACGGGGGCCTCGGCGGGCGCCTGCTCTGCGCCGGCCGCGGGGGCATCGCCTTGGGCGGGGGCGCCGTCACCCTCATCATCCGAAAAGACACCCGCACCAGCATCCGCACACATCTCCGGTACCTGCTCAGGCGGCACCGTGTTTTGAATCAGCGTGCAGGCCCAAGTCTTCGATAGTTTCCAAGTGTCGTCCTGGTAAATAAATTCCACCTGGTCCGTCGTCTGCTCCTGGCCATCGGCCGTGGTGAAATTCACCGTGGTCAGCACGGATTGCGGGTCATAGCCGGGCAGGACGGGATCCACGACCGCAAACTCCGCGCCGGATTCTTCCTTGGAGCGCGCCATGGTGTCAAAGATCTCTGGGGCGGATTCGCCGCCTTCCACCGTGGCGGTCTTTTCTTCCTGCGATGCCGCCGGATCCGTAGCCTTTGCCAGGATGGCGTTCAGATCAGCGGCGGACGGCAGCGCGGGAGCCGCGGAGTCGCCGTCGGCGGACGCGGATTCGCTGGATTCACTGTTCTTGGTGGTGTCTTCTTGCTCGTCATCAGAAGAGCAGGCGGACAGGGCGGCCGCCGCGCTCAATGCGAGGCACGCGGCACCAAATTTGCGGAATTTCACTTCTCACTCCTCACGTCTGGGATATAAACTCCCATCAGTTTACATTTGCCCCAGCTTTTCTGGTCCGCGCCTGCCGCCTCGGCGCGTCTTCTTTTATTCTGGGATGCATGACTCATCTTGCCCTCATCGCCACCGGCGGCACAATTGCCTGCACCACGGTGCGGGATGGTTCCCTCGTTCCCACCGTTACCGGCGCGCAGCTCGCGGCCGGTATCGACGCCGAGGTGGTGGAATTTCGCCAGCTCGATTCCTCTTCTATTACGCTCGCTGACCTCGATGAGCTCATTGCTGTGGTCAACGAGCAGACGGCCCGCTCGGATATTGACGGCGTCATCATCACCCATGGCACCGATTCGATGGAAGAGACGGCGATGGCGCTGGAGATTTTTTGCGCCGGTGATACGCCCATCGTGCTCACCGGCGCGCAGCGCTCCTACGATCACCCGCGCCCAGATGGCCCGCGCAATCTCCGCGATGCGCGCGAGCTCGCCCTCAGCGGACAGCCCGGCGTCTTCATCTGTTTTGGCGGCATGACCATCCCGGCGCGCGGGGCCCGCAAGCAACACACCTTCGACCTGCGCGCTTTCGAGTCCCTGCGGATACCGGACGCCACCCCGCGGCTGCGGCCGCGCCCCTTGGCGCCTCACCCAGTAGAAATCATCCCTGCCTACCCCGGCGCGGGGCGCGCGCTTGTCGATGCCGCCCGCGCTTCCGCCGCCGGCCTCGTCGTCGAGGCCATGGGCGCGGGCAATATGAGTGGGGACATGGGCCGCGCGGTTGCCGATGCCCTCCGCGACGGCCTCCCCGTCGTCATTTCCACCCGCACCCCGTACGGGGTAACCGGGTTGTCCTATGGCGGCGACGGCGGCGGGGCGAACCTGCATAGCTTGGGCGCGATCAACGCGCGGGCCTTCCGCCCCAGCCAGGCGCGCATCTTGCTGGCCGCGGCGCTGGCCACCGGCACGGCCCCTGCCAAGGTATTCCGGCAGAACCCTGACCCCAAGCGCTACGTTGCGATCTAGTCTTGGGTTTCCAGCCAGTCCTGCCAGTCTAAGGAATCGAGCGGATCGGCCGGCACCAAATCTGGGTCACTGGCGGCAAAGGATTTCGTGCGGCCGGGTCCGGTGGCGCGGGTTTCAAAACGCACGCTGACCACCCCGTGCCCGGTGCCTTGGATCCAACCGTGGCCGAATTCCGGGTGGTAGACGTCTTGGGTGGCGTGCCATTGATCCTCCACATCGTCTTCGACCACCACGGTGGTCGGCGCCGGTGGCGGGGAGTCATCGCTCACGCCCGTTTCATAGTCACTATCCGGCAGCACGGGCCGCACGATTTCGCGGTCGAGCTCCGGAAATAGCACGTCTTGGCGCGCGGCTTCCAGCCCGGAATAGCTCACCCCCACCAAGCGGATGGGGCCCAATTCATCCGGGTAGCGCGCCAGCTTGAAGGCGGCTGCCGTCAATACCTCCAGGTCATCGGTGGCATAGGCCAGGGTGGTCGAGCGCGATTCGATATGGAAGTCTGCCATCCGCAGCTTTACCGTCACCGTGCGCGCCCCGCGGCCATCTTTAAGCAGGCGGCGGTGCGCGCCCTCGGCCGCGCGGGTAATTGCCGCATCGACATCGGCAACCGTGAGCAGGTCCTTGGGATAGGTGTGCTCCGTGGAAATCTGTTTGGAAATAGCGCGCGGGGCCACCTCCCTATCGTCGATGCCCTGCGCCAGCTGCCACAGCTGCACGCCGACGACGCTGCCGATGGAGATTTCCACCTCCTTTTGGGTCATGGCGGCCAGCGCGCCGATGGTCTCCACCCCGATGCCCTTGAGTTTGGCCTCCGTGACCGGACCCACGCCCCACAGCTTTCCCACCGCGAGCGGATGCAGCATCTCCAGCTGCTTTTCCGCCGGGATGACATAGGTGCCATCTGGCTTGGCTTCACCGGAGCCGATCTTGGCAAATTGCTTGCCGGAGCCCGCGCCAATGGAACACGGCAGGCCTGTTTCCTCACGGATGAGCGCGCGCAGGCCATCCGCCCACTGTTGCACCTCGTCCGCCGTCGCACCCACCAATGCCTCTGGCTCCATAAAGGCCTCATCGATGGATAGCTGCTCGATCACCTCCACGTGCTGGGAGATGATCTCAAATACCCGGCGCGAGGCCGCCGAATACACCGCCCGGCGCGGGCTGACCACCACCGCGCGCAGGCCCACCAACTGCTGGGCGCGATACATCGGCATCGCCGAGTGCGCGCCGTATTCGCGAGCCTCATAGGACGCGCCGGCGACGACCCCGCGGCCGCCGACCCCACCGACGAGCACCGGCCGGCCTTGCAAAGTCGGTCGGGTCAATTGCTCGACGGAGGCAAAAAACGCATCCATATCGATGTGTAAGACCCAACGCTGCATGCCTTCCAGTCTAAGACACTCTAACCCCAGAATTGGGAATAGGTTGACGTTTAAACTAACTTGTATGCAAGATGTATGCATGAGCGATACAAGCATGCAGCCTGCCGCGGAGCGGGTTTATGAATTAGTCAAAGAAAGGATCATCGACGGCACCATCGATTCCTCGCAGATGCTGTCAGAGGCCGCACTCGCGGCCGAGGTAGGAGTCAGCCGCACCCCGGCCCACGAGGCTTTCCTGCGCCTAGAGCTCGAGGGCTTTTTGCAGCTTTACCCCAAGCGCGGCGCGCTGGTAGTACCGATTAGTCCCCAAGAAATCCGCGAGGTCTATGAGGCACGCCTGCTTGTCGATGCCCACAGTGCCGAGAAGATCTGCCAGCTGGGCGAGGAAGAACGCGGGGGCATCGCCAAGCGCCTGCAAGAAAACATCGCGGCCCAAGACGCCGCGCTGGACGCCGAAGACCTTCGCGAATACACGCGCCTAGATGCTCAATTCCACCAAATCATCATGGATAGCGCCGGCAATAGCCTGCTGGCCAATGTTGGCCACCAGCTGCGCGAGCGCCAGCAGCGCTTTACCGCCACCGCCATCGGGCGCAATGTAGCGCGGGCCCGCGCTTTCGTCGACCAGCACCGCACGCTTGCCGATGCCCTCCTCACCGCTAACCTGCCCGACTATCTCTCCGCACTCCGCTCGCACCTGAAAAATTCGAAGGATCAACTATGAGTCAAGACACCGCCAATCGCGATTGGCTACCCGTCGCAGGCAGCATGGTGGCCGTTGCCTGGGGCGGCAATGAATTTACTCCCCTGCTCGTGATGTACCGCGAGCAATCCCACTTCTCACAAGTCACCGTCAATGGCCTCCTAGCGGCCTACGTCATCGGCATCGTGCCCGCACTGCTCATCTCCGGGCCGCTCTCGGACTATATCGGCCGCCGCCCCACGATGCTGCCCGCCGCACCGCTCTCCCTGGCCGGATCCTTCCTGCTGTCCATCGCTCCCGAAGAGCCCCTCATCATTGCCGCCGGCCGCGTACTGTGCGGCCTCGCCCTAGGCATCGTTATGGCGGTCGGATCCACCTGGATTTCCGAGCTCATCACCCGTTCCGGCGGTGACCCGGCCGCAGGCCCCCGAAAGGCATCGATGTGCCTTACCCTGGGCTTCCTCATCGGCGCCGCCCTGGCCTCGGTACTGGCGCAATGGGGCCCGTGGCCTACTCACCTGGCCTATGTCCTGCACATCCTGCTCACCGTCGTCACCGCGGTCTGGCTACTGAAAACCCCCGAAACCCGTCCACCCCGCGGCGAGACCGTCAAAGACACATTCTTGGACTTAAGCATCCGCGATATGCTGCACATGCTGCACATTCCATCCGCTGCACACCGCCGCTTTTCCCGCATCGTCCTTCCCGTCGCCCCCTGGGTATTCGGCTGCGCGGGTGCGGCCTATGCCCTCTTGCCGCAGCTGCTTTCCGATTCCGCCGGCGATGCCCCCATCGCCTTTTCCGGCCTCATGACCGTCATTACGCTGGGCTGCGGGGTTGGCATCCAAATGTTTGGCAAGGTCATTGACACCCACCGCTCCGCCCGGGCCTCCGCCGTTGCCATGGCCGTCATTACCGTCGGCACCATTTTCGGCGCCATCGCCGCGCGCACGCTCTCCCTCCCGCTCGGCATCACCAGCGCCACCGTCATGGGCGCCGGCTACGGCCTAGCACTTGTCGCCGGCCTTTCCGAGGTCCAGCGCATCGCCGGAAAAGATGACCTCGCTGGCCTTACCGCCGTGTTCTATTCCGTGTCCTATACCGGCTTCTTTATCCCCATGGCCTTTAGCGCTCTCGCACCCTACATTGGCTTCACTGCGCTATTCCTCATCGGCTCCCTGCTCGCCATGTGCTGCCTCATCAACGTGATTCACGGCTGGCGCGCCCACCTGCCCGGCCCGGTGCGCTAGGCCAAGTCCCGTAAAATTTCACCAGAAAACACAGAAACCGGAGCACCCCCTCATGGAGGGCTCCGGTTTAATCACTGCCGGTAGCCAAGTCCGAGCCTCAAGCCCGCACTAATCCGCTCATCCGCTAATTGGGGCGAGATTAGAACTTGAACAGCGAGAAGAAGTTACGCAGTGGTTGCAAGATTCGAGCGAGGCCTGAGTTCTTGTTGAAGAACTTAGCAACACCTTCAACCAAAGCAGCCAGACCAGGAATAGCTTCAAAGACCTTGCCGAATTTAGAGCTGCTCTCTCCAGCACCAGGGGTACCTTCAGCGCCCGGAACCGATGGCTGTGCCGGCTTTGTGGAACCGCTGCCGCCCTCCTTACCATTACCGTCACCAGGGGTCTGCTCGGGTTGCGACTCGCTGCTCTTATCAGCAGCCTTCACGATGAGCTCCACGCTGTTGCTTTCACCGGTTTTCGGATCCGTGACATGAGGGATCGGAGAAACGGATACCTTGTCACCTGCCATTAACTTGACGTCTGCAGGTACATCGATTTCAAACGGGACAAACTCACCTTCAGGAACTTGGCCCTTCTGTGCAGACTTTTTCTCTAGCTTCACGACGGTTGTCTGAATCCTTCCGCCGGGGAAATAAGCCTCAATTTCCACCTCTTGGCCTGGGTACAAACGAACCTTACCGGTAACCTTTTTGTCTCCTGCCTTGATGTCATTTACTTCCGCGGAAACAGCGAACGGGAATTCGCCTTCAGAGTCCCCAGAATCTGGGCCCTCCTCCTCGGCCACATCCGCAGGTTTTACAACTACTGGCATGGCTTTGCTCTTACTATCGTCCGGAGCCAAGGAATCATATAGCGAACTAAAGAGTAGTGTTTCACCTGCCTTTAGGTTAATCCCTTCAGGAACGTCGAATTTAAAGGTGACAGTTTTACCATTAGAGGCTCCACCCTCCTCAGCAGAGTTTTCCTTAAGATGTAGGTCCGTAGTTAATGCCCTGAAGTTTGGGAAAGTAACTTGAACTGTCTTCTTTTGACCTGGGAGCAAAATCACCGAGCCAGTGATTTCCCTGTCCCCTGCTTTGACATCATTCACCATTAGAGGAGCCTCTGACTGCTGTCCGCCTTCAGCAGGACCCTTGCCATCATCGTCGGAAGAAATGCCATTGTTCCGCGCTTCCCTGACAACCTCAGAATGTGACAAACGCTTCAACTCTTCTTCAGAATAAAGAGGCGTGTTGTCTTTCCCCAAGAGTTCCCTAGCTGTCTGCGTCATTTCGTCAACACTTAGCTCAGTGATCTGACCCACACTCAACTTGCAGTTACGCTGCAGATGCTCCGCAACGTTGGCATTGATGCCAGCATCAAAATCGACGCCGGCTCGGAAGTTCTGTGCGCAGTTAAGATGCTCACCAGTAGCCCAAGCAACTGGGGTAACTGCGGTAGCCACGAGAGATGCAGAGATAGCTGCAGAAGCGAGAACACGCTTATTGAGTTTCATACGAACCTTCCAAGGGGAACTACAAGCTACGGGTTCTATTTACAAAGTCGCGCTTTCAATAATTCGAAGGCATAAGCGAACCCCGTAGTCAGTCGGATTGCACGCCTTTTATCGTGCTATTTACGTTTTTAAACGCAGGATTAGTAAACCATATTGGTTTTCCATCCAATAGCACCTCCGCCAAAGAGTGTGCGAGATCACTTAATAGCTGCACCTGTAGTGCAGCGAAACGATTACCAGTAGCGAGCCCCGCTCAATAGGGGGCGGTCACGGGATACATGAGGTAGCACGAGACTGAAGCAAAACAACCAAAGTCCACTTCTCTACCCCTATTAGCCAAGAGGAGCCGGAGTACCTCCGAAAAAGAGGGCTCCGGTTTCCGTCTCTACACCGAAAAGCAATCGGAATTTCTGTCCCGCAATTCCGCGCTACCGGGCGCGATTAGAACTTGATGTTGAACGATGCCAAAAAGTCACAGAGTGGCTGCAGCAAGTGAGCGACATCGTGGTTCTGGTTCATTCAGTGGGGTAGCACCTACAACCAGAGCAACCAAGCCACCGAGGCCATCAATTACACCAAAACCGTGCCAAATTTAGAGCCAACTTCTACGCCATCAGAGGCACCATCGTTGCTCGTAACCGTCGGCTTTGTCAGTTTGTCGCCAGTGCCGTTGCCCGGAGTGTCTCCCGGCTTCGGTTCCAAGGTCGGCTTACCCGCAGACTCGGACTGCTCAACCTCAGACGACTCAACCGAAGGCTCATTGCCCCCAGTTTCGGTCGGCTGCTCTGGGCACTCAGGCTGCGGCAACACCTCAGGCACATTAGAGTCCTTGGCATTGTCAGGATCTTGCTCTTGGCCCCAGCCTCCTCGGTGGCCTTCACAACAACGATTTTGCCGTTTCCTTTCCCAGTCTTGAAGACTGAAAAGTTCGGCACTGCGGTGACCAATCCCTCATCACCGGTCTTTAGTTAACGCCTTCTGAAACGCCAATTTGAAACGGAATGTCCTGAGTCTCATCACCTTGCAACGGTCCAACAAGAGTCTTCACTGGGTCCTTGCCTAGAAAGTTACCGCGCATTCAACTTTCTGCCCTGAATTTAGGCCCACTTTACCGGTGATCATCTTGCCCCGAGCTGGATGCCGTTCACATCACCCGAAACCTCCGCAGGAGACCCTTGCAGCTCCAATAAGGTCCCCATTCTCCTGCGGCACAATACCTGCCCGGTTATCTGACGTGTCCAGATACGCCAAGATTGGGGAGGGAGGCGCGAGATTGGTTTTTGATACCTTAGAAATTCCAACTCAGTGAAAGTCGGATTACCCTCGTCATCATTTGGCCGTTGAACTACTTCCTTCAGCTCTTCGAAGGCTCAACTTTTAGATCTCACCTGGGGTCATGCCGCAGTGCTTTTGCAGGTATTCGACTACTGCAAATCCGCCCGCATTCCTGAGTTTGGATCGATCAACAGTGCCTGTTTCACAG
The DNA here is from genome assembly GCF_040225475.1 of Corynebacterium sp. KPL2861. NCBI lineage: Bacteria > Bacillati > Actinomycetota > Actinomycetes > Mycobacteriales > Corynebacteriaceae > Corynebacterium > Corynebacterium sp. KPL2861. The sequence goes on along the minus strand of NZ_JBEHFW010000003.1, from coordinate 62,834 downwards.
TTTTAAAAGCAAGCTTCACCGTCAGCAGCTCCAGCGACTAGAGTGACGGCCGGAGCAACGAGAGATACAGGCAGAGCTGCAGAAGCGACAATACGTTTACTGAATTTCATACGAACCTTTCAAGGCGTTAGTGAGGACTTCAGGCTATAAGCGCAATAATGCGCCTTCACTGTCAGTGCCAATAGAGAGATAGAACAATCCACAGAAAACGCTAAGAGCACGATACTTCCCGTGCTCTTAGCGTTTTCAACCTGTACATCAGATCATGCGTAAACCATTTGAATGACAAACCCCTTTACGGTGTATGTTCCTCGCACTTTTGGCCATTACGCATGATGAGACTTCGCTCGCCTGGCTCACTACGAGGAAGTGAGGCTTAGCCAGTCATTTTATGATGTAGCTATCACTATCTTTAAAATTTTATTTGCCTTAAATCTTCAAGTCCAAGTGATACGCTTAACATCGTAGGTAACACATCTCGAGACTAAGTTCTTCCCACCCTACAACTGGATAATTCCAGGTACCGGCGTAGCCCAATCTGCGCCGGAGAGGAGCCATACCCCATGACCGATACCATGCGCGCCGTTGTTACCACTGGTCACGGCGATATTGAAATCCAAGACGTCCCTGTTCCCCACGCAAAAGCCAACGAGGTAATCATCGAACCGGTGGGCACCGGTATCTGTGGCACTGACCTGCACTTAGTAAGAGGTGACTATGTCATCGGCAACTACCCACTCATTCTGGGGCACGAAATGGCGGGCTACATCACGGAGGTCGGCGCAGAGGTCACCGATTTTTCCGTCGGTGACTACGTTGGCGCTAACCCCAACGTGACGTGCGGCGAGTGCACCTGGTGCAAGCAAAACGCAACGAATCTGTGCGAGCACATCTCACCCGCCGGCATTATGCAGGATGGTTCCTGTGCGGAATTCATCGCCATGCCGGCCAAATTCGTCTACAAGCTCTCCACAGAAATTCCTCACCATGTTGCACCGCTGACCGAACCGCTATCTTGCGTTTTACACGCATTGGACCTCGCGCCTGATTGGAAAGACCAGGATATGGTCATCTTCGGTGCCGGTTCCATCGGCTTGGTGGCGCTCGTCGTCGCATTGGATGAGGGCGCAGCAAGCGTCTCTGTTGTTGAACCCAACCCGGCCCGGCGCGCGCAAGCTGTGAAACTGGGCGCCGTCCAAGCAGTGGACTCAGCCGCAGATTTGGATCAGGATTCCTATGACCTCACCTTGGATGCATCCGGCAATGCAGGTGCTATTGCTGATGCCATCCGTATCCTCGGCAAGCGCGGCCGCTTAATCCAGATGGGTGTGCCTTCTCCAGATGCCACGATAGATTTCCGCCCGCTCGACCTATTCGAGAAGGAAATCTCGCTCATCGGGGCCCAGTCCCTGGCTAATATGTACCCCGCTGCGGCCAAGCGGATGGCTCACCTTTATGACAAGCTCGATGGCCTAGTCACCGGTACTTTCCCAGTTGACCGCTACGAAGAAGCGCTCGAGGCTATGAAGAGCCCAGAGCACATCAAGATATTCATTACGGATAAATGAATATCAGCCGGAAGCCTTATTGGCCGTATTCATTCTGATAGCGGTCATTGAGGTTATCGATAATGTCCTGTGGGATGGGCTTAGGGCCGCCGAGCTCCTTGGCTAAGTGCACGGTACGCGCAACTTCTTCAACCATCACGGCTGCTTTCACGGCATTTTCAGCATCGTCACCGATGGTGAAGGGACCATGATTTTGCATCAACACGGCAGGTGAACGGGACTCCCGCAAGGTCTCCACGATGCCCCGGCCGATGGAGTCATCGCCGATGATCGCAAGGGGTCCAACGGGCACTGGCCCGCCGAATTCATCGGCCATCATCGTAAGTACGCATGGAATCTCTTCCCCGCGGGCGGCCCACGCTGTGGCGTAGCTCGAGTGGGTGTGGACGATTCCGCCAACCTCCGGCATATGTTTATACACATAGGCATGTGCGGCGGTATCCGAGGAGGGAGCATAAGCGCCATCGACAAGCACGCCTTCTAAGTCGCAGAGCACCATCGATTCTGGGCTTAGCTCCTCGTAGCGCACGCCAGAGGGCTTGATGACGAAAAGATCCTGTGTGCTCGGAGTACCGGAGGCATCGACGACAATGCGTTCAGAGACATTGCCTGCAGTCCACGACACAAGGCCCCACCGCGGCAGTTCGGCGTGAAGGTCGCTGACGCGCTGGCGGGTCTTAGACACCGCTTGTTGGATTTCTGGGCGATACTCAGATAGATGCTGAACCATTGTGGCCTTTCCCTAGTGCCTTAGTCTTCTTCTTGAGATACGGAGGTAGGCAACGCTGAAACTGCGCCTTCTTGCATGGACAATCCCTCTATGAATCGCTCGAGGTAGGTAGCAAAGCCCGCGACATCGCGCGGATCGGGCTGACGGACGCGCCCAGTATTATTGCTGCTGGCAATCTCATCGTTGAGGTAATCCGCAAAGTCTTTATCCGAGCCCATGTAGTTCGCCAGCAACGCGATTCCCCAGGCACCACCTTCGCTAGCGGACTGCGCCACGGCCACTGGTGTTTTCAACGCGGCTGCCAGGAAGCGCTGCGCTACGCCAACCGTGCGGAAAATCCCACCGTGAGCTTGGACGACGTCCACGGAAATACCTTCCTGCTCTAGCAAGCGCATACCCAGCGCCAGCGATGCAAAGACGCTATACAGGTTGGCGCGCATGAGGTTAGCAAGGGAGAAATTCGCATCGGGTGTCCGCGCCACCATGGGACGCCCTTCAATCAAACCCGCAATCGGTTCACCGGCCCGGTAGGGATAGACCACTACCCCGCCGGCATCCGGTTCACCGCGTAATGCCTCGGTCAAAATGGCCGTATATACATCGTCGATGTGGTCAATGTTCTTGGTGCCGAACGCCACTGCTACATCGCTAAACAGCGAGATCCAATCCGAAATTTCCTGCGCGCCGTTATTACAGTGCACCATCGACACTGGCAGACCCGTCGGTGTGGTCACCGGGTCAATTTCGGGATAGGACTTACTCAAGGGCTTTTGGTGAACAAGCATTGCAAAAATCGAGGTACCCACGCTCACGTTGCCCGTATTGATGCTGACGGTATTCGTGGCCACCATGCCCGTTCCAGCATCGCCTTCAGGCGGGCATGCCACCGCGCCGGCCTGCAGCGCTCCGCTGGGATCCAGGAGTTCTGGGTGCTCAAGGGCACCCGCGTCCGCGCCCGCAGACAAGGACTCGGGCAATAACTCTGCGAAGTCTCGCCCAATTTCTCCGCGGATTTTCGCGAGCGCCGCCTCATCGTAGGACGCCGTTTGAGGGTCAATAGGAAACATGCCAGAGGCATCCCCCACGCCGAGAACTTTCTTACCCGTTAACTGCCAGTGGATATAGCCGGACAAGGTTGTCAGAAAATCGACGTCGCCAATGTGTGGCTCGCCGTCCAGCAAAGCCTGATAGAAATGGGCGACGGACCAGCGCATTGGAATATTAACGTCGAAGAGTTCCGATAGTTTCTTCGCGGCTTCGCCCGTATAGGTATCGCGCCAAGTGCGAAAGGGCACGAGCTGTTCAGCGGACTTATTGAAAGCCAAGTAGCCATGCATCATCCCAGATATGCCAATAGCTGCTAGCCGGGTGAGCCTTTCCCCCGTGAGCTCACGTATCTCTGCGTTCAAATCAGCGTAGGCGGCACGCAGACCATCCCACACATCATCTAGTGCGTAGCTCCAGTGGCCATCTACATAGTCGCTTTCCCAGCGATGAGAACCGGTTGCGATGACCCGTCCGGAGCTGTCGATGAGGCACGCTTTAATACGCGTCGAGCCGACTTCAATGCCGAGTACTCCTCGGCCGCTGCGGACAATTTCTGCGGGCATTAAAGAATCGCTCTCTGTCACGGCTACCTTCCTCACGTCGGGGAATTCGGCCGCCAGTCTACTCCCCTATTCCTTCTATCCTTCCGGAGCTTAGAGGAAAATGCAGCGCAACCCTGATAAAAGCAGCGGCCCGGCCGAACGCTGTAGATAGCATCCGGCCGGGCCGCTTCAGGTTGGCGCTATACGCTCTTAGTTCTTGGCTACGGTGGCGGTGACTCCGATGAGGATATCGTGGGCATCGGCAAGCGGCTCGGTGACCACGGAGAACTCCGTTGCCAGCACCTCGCCCGCGATGGTCTCAGCGTGGCGCTGCGCCCACTCCTTCTTATCTTCGGGCACGGAAAGGACCACGGAGATGCGGTCAGATACGTCGAAGCCGGAGTTCTTGCGGGCATCCTGCAGGCCGCGGATAACATCGGCGGCCCAGCCTTCGGCCTCGAGCTCTTCGGTGACCTCGGTATCCAGGACGACGAGGCCATCCAAGCCCTCGATGCGGGCGGTGGAGTCTGGGTTCGCAGCTTGCAAACGCTCGGTGTATTCCTCAGGACTCAAAACGATGTCACCGTCTACCACGACCTCATCGCCGCGGCGCTCGTAGTTGCCCGCCTTGAGGTTCTTGATGGCGCGCTGGACATCCTTGCCCAAGCGCGGGCCGGCAACCTTGGCGTTGCAGACCACCTGGAAGGTGCCGACGGAATCGACATCATCAGTAAGCTCAACCTCTTTGACGTTGACCTCGTCGCGGATAATATCGGCGAAGTCCGCCAGGCTCTGCGAGCCCGCGAAGGCCACGGTGAGCTTTGGCAGCGGCAGGCGGTTGCGCAGCTTATTGGCCTTGCGCACCGAGGACGCAGCCGATGCCACCGCGCGGGTGGCGTCCATGGCAGACACCAGGTCCGCATCCGCGGGGTAGTCCTCGGCCTTCGGGAAGTCCGCCAAGTGCACAGAGCGCTCACCGGTCAGGCCGCGGTAGATGACCTCGGCGACGTGCGGCAACAGCGGGGCAACCACGCGCGTAGTGGTCTCCAAAACGGTGTAGAGGGTGTTGAAGGCCTCTGGGTTGGAGTCCTCGCCACCCCAGAAGCGATCGCGGGAGCGACGGACGTACCAGTTGGTCAGCACATCGGCGAAAAGGCGAACCTCTTCGGTAGCGGTGGCGATATCGGTCCCCGCCAGAGCGGCATCGACATTCGCCACAAGGTCGTGGGTCTTAGCCAGGATGTAGCGGTCGAGCACGTGCGTGGAACTCGTATCGAACTTGGCGTCCTGCTCGGCGTAGAGCTGCAGGAAGGTGTACGCATTCCAGATGGGGAGCAGCGCCTGGCGCACGCCTTCGCGGATGCCCTGCTCGGTGACGATGAGGTTGCCGCCGCGCAGAATGGGCGAGGACATCAGGAACCAGCGCATGGCATCGGAACCGTCGCGGTCAAAGACCTCGTTGACGTCCGGGTAGTTACCCTTGGACTTGGACATCTTAAGCCCGTCGTTGCCCAAGACGATACCGTGGGCCACGACCTTCTTGAACGCTGGGCGGTCAAAGAGCGCGGTGGACAGCACGTGCAGCAGGTAGAACCAGCCGCGGGTTTGCCCGGAGTACTCCACGATGAAGTCCGCCGGCGAGTGAGTTTCAAACCACTCCTTGTTTTCAAACGGGTAGTGCTTTTGCGCAAACGGCATGGAACCGGATTCGAACCAGCAGTCCAGCACGTCCGGCACGCGGCGCATGGTGGACTTACCGGTGGGATCGTCCGGGTTGGGGCGGGTCAGCTCATCGATGTGCGGGCGGTGCAGCGACTCCGGGCGCTTGCCGAAGTCCCTCTCCAGCTCATCCAAAGAGCCGTAGACGTCCATGCGCGGGTACTCGTCATTATCGGACATCCACACCGGGATGGGCGCGCCCCAGTAGCGGGTGCGCGAGATATTCCAGTCGCGGGCACCTTCCAGCCACTTGCCAAATTGGCCATCGCGGATGTGCCCTGGCAACCACTCGATCTCGTTGTGGTTGAGCTCCACCATGCGATCACGGAATTCGGTGACCTTCACAAACCAAGCGGGCAGCGCCATGTAGATAAGCGGCTCGCCCGAGCGCCAAGAGTGTGGGTAGGAGTGCTCGATGGTCACGTGGCGCACCACTCGCCCAGCGGCCTTGAGGTCTTTGATGATGGATTTATTCGCATCGAAGACCAGCTGGCCCTCGTACGGCGGGACCTGGGAGGTGAACTTACCGTCCTCATCCACTGGGACCACCAACTCGATGTCGTACTCGTTGGTGGTATTCATATCGTCTTCACCAAAGGCGGGCGACTGGTGGACAACACCTGTACCGTCTTCGGTGGTGACGTAGTCCGCCAACAGTACCTGGTAGGCATTGCGCAGGTCTGGGAAAAATCCGAAGATCGGCTCGTACTTAAAGCCCTCAAGCTGCGCGCCGGTGAAGGTGCCCAGCACCTCCGCCTCACCCAGCTCCTTTTCCAGGGTACCCAGCAGGTTTTCAGCCATGATGAACGTGCGGCCGGCGAATTCGCCGTCGGTGGCCTTAAACAGTGCATAGGAGACCTCCGGGTGAACCGCCAGCGCCTCGTTGGACGGCAGGGTCCAGGGGGTGGTGGTCCAGGCGAGGAAGGAGGCATCGGCAAGCGCGGGGTAATCCGCCAGCGTCTTCTCCGCCGCGGTGCCCTCGCGAGCGCCCGCGACCGGGAAGGTCACCGTCAATGTCGGGTCCTGGCGCATCTTATAGGAATCATCCAAGCGCGTTTCCTGGTTGGACAAGGAGGTGTGCTCCGCCCAGGAATACGGCAAAACGCGGAAACCCTTGTAGATCAGGCCCTTGTCATACAGCTCCTTGAAGGCCCACATGACCGATTCCATGAAGTTGATATCCATGGTCTTGTAGCCATTATCAAAGTCCACCCAGCGCGCCTGGCGGTTGACGTAATCTTCCCACTCATCGGTGTATTCCAGCACCGACTTTGCGCAGTACTCGTTGAACTTGTCCAGGCCCATGTCCTCGATCTGGGCTTTATCGGTGATCCCGAGCTGCTTTTCCGCCTCCAGCTCCGCTGGCAGGCCGTGGGTATCCCAGCCAAAGACGCGGGGGACGTAATTTCCGGCCATCGTGCGATAGCGCGGCACGATATCCTTGACGTAACCGGTCAGCAGGTGGCCGTAGTGCGGCAGGCCATTGGCAAAGGGAGGGCCATCATAAAAGATGTATTCGGGGCAGTCCTTGGTCTTTTCCAAAGAAGCCTGGAACGTATCGTCCTGCTTCCAGTACTTCTGGACTTCTTCTTCCATATCCGGGAAACGGCTCGAGCCGCCGGTCATATCGACCTTGGGATAAATCTTTTTCACCATTATCTTCCTTCACGCTGTAACTTGATGCAGGGACGGGCCAATGGCTCGCGGTACCACCCTGCTTGAGCTAAAAAGCTCCGCTTCGTTTCGGTGAAGGAGATAACGGTCCCACCCGTTCAGTTCTACTGAGCCTTCTGGCCGTTCTTCTGAATTGCTCCCCCGGTGATGGCCGGATCATCGCATGTGCCCGCCAGTATAGCGCCACAAGAACGCTGTGCACAAAAGTTATCCACAGGTAGAAAATTTACTGTTGTACGCGGTTGCGTGCAGCCATAGATTATGAAGCATGAACGCGCTCGAGAATTACTTAGCATCTATGGCCCCGGGGATGGATATCGTCGCCGGGTGCGCTGGCATGTCTGAGGACGATCTGCGGGCGCATGGTGCGCCGGAGCACACGGCGCGGGAGCTTATCCTGCTCAAAGAGGCTTATTGCGGAAACACCAAATTCACCGGCCGGCGCCGGCGCGCCATGGACGGTGCCCGGCGCAATGGCCATTCCATTGTGGCGTTGTCCATCATCGAAAAGTATGCCCGCAAGATGCCCACGCTTTTCGATGCCTGGCTCCTCCGCGAGCAGCTCTGCACCACCAACGCAAGCACCGGGGACCTAGAAAAACTGGCAAAATCTAAGCTACCTGCGAAAAAGAAGAAGGTTAAGCCTGGAGTGCGCATCATTCGCCGCAAGAATGCGCCGTGGACTTTGGCCATCGATGCGCGGTCCTCGCTCATTGCAGACCTTCATGCCGCGCTAAAGGAGAGCGGAAAAGAGCCGCTGGAGGCGGTGGAACAGACATTCTTCGGCGGCGGCACCGCCGTTAGAACCACGGTCATGACCAATGTCCTGGTCAACCTGGATGACTACGTACGCATCATCAATGGCGATGGCGAAGAAATCCAGCTGCAGATGACCAACGGCGCAACTCTTACTGGCACCGAGTACCTAGAGCGCGCCCTCAAGGAAAGAGGGCTCATTACCCTCATTAGCCCCTTTGAGGGAGCGGTCAATCTGTACCGCACGGAGCGCTTTGCCAATGCGAAACAACGCCTTATGGCCGCAGCAGAGAATCCCATTTGCCCGTGGCCGCGGTGCAGTAAGCCCGCAGACGAATGCCAAATCCATCATTTGGAACCGTGGTTGCACGGTGGATTGACCAACATAGGTAACTTATCCACAGCCTGCGCCTACCACAACGGGGTCAACGACGATGACCCCAATGCCCCACCACTGCGCGGACACCTGGTCCGCAGGAATGGGACCATCCGGTGGGAACCTCCGGATTAGGCAGGAGCATCTGAGAGCTCGTCACGAATTCCCGGCTGGGGTCCGCCTGGGAGTCCGCCTGAGGATCCGTTTGGGGGTCCATTTGGGGATTCGACGACCGATCCGAGAAAACCGCAATCCCATAAACCGCAGAGGTTGCTGGTGACGCAATTGCTACTGAGGCTCGGACCCCAGTCAGTTGAGGCGCAGGCGTGCGCCTACTTTGGCATGCCGTAATTGCGTGGAGATTCTTTCTGGCCGCTCACTTTGACCGCATCAACCAAACCACACCGAAACTGAGCGGGCAGAGACGGATGTGAGCGACGAAGGGGCCCTAGTTCTGCTTCCATCCATGGGACAGGTCTTCGTCAAGGGCGCTATTATCCGCGCGGTGCTTGCGCGCCCAGTCGATGATAAACAAAACGATGCCGGAACCCGCTGCGATAAAGACGAGGTACAACGCCCAGTCGGCGGTATTTAAGACATACGTCACCAAAGCCACGAAGGCCACAAGGGCAAGGACGAGGGCGGCAACGAGCATGGCAGTTCCTCTCAGGGATTAAAAAGAAGCGATGGGAACAATCATAGCGGGGATAAAACCATAATAGCGCCCACTCCCCTAGAGGCGTGGGCGCTACGGGTAACTAATTTGGCTTAGTTACTGCCAACCAGCTTTCTTAGTTCTTGCCGGCATCGCCATTTGGTGCGGCGGTTCCGCGGGTCTCGAGCTCTTCCAGCTGGGACTCGAGGAGGGTCTTCAAGCGGGTGCGGTACTCGCGCTCGAAGGTGCGCAGCTCGGAAATGCGTGCCTCCAAAGCGGTCTGCTGCTGCTTGACCGTGTTCATCACTTCAGTGTGCTTCTTCTCGGCATCGGCCTGCAGCGATGCGGCCTTCTCCTCTGCCTGGCGAATCTGTGCCTCGGCGCGGGAGGAAGCATCGGACTCGGTCTGCTGAGCCTTGGACTCTGCCTCCGAAACCAGCTTCTTGGAGCGGGTTTCTGCGTCCTGCACCTGAGTGTCGTACTTCTTCTGCGCCTCGGCAAGCTGTGCCTTGGAACGAGAGTCAGCATCGGAAAGCTGCTTTTCTGCAGCCGTGCGGGCCTCAGACAGCATGGACTCAGACTCGGCGCGAGCCTCAGAGGTCAGGCGGTCCGCCATCTCCTGGGCCAAGCCCAGCACGCGGGCTGCCTGCATGTGCGTATCAGGGGTAGCCAGGCCGTCTGCGCCCTGTGCTACACCAGCACCTGCAGCGGCCGCTGCGGCGTTGGAGGCAGCCGAGTTCGAGGAGCCAGCGGCGGAAGCGGACTTCTTCAGGCTCTCGTTCTCGCGCTGGGAAGACTCCAGCTCCTTCTTGGCCTGCTTGGCCTCGGTGCGAGCCTCCTCGGCTTCCTTCTTAGCCTTCGCAGCCTCATCGCGAGCCGCCTTGAGCTCGGCGGTATTAGCGGCGGCGGTGGCGCCAGCTGCCGGGGCATCGGCACCGCTCTCCTTGGCCTTTGCGGCCTCGGCCTGGGCGGCCTTGACCTGCTCCTGGGCTTTCTTGGTTTCTTCCTTGGCGCGAGAGACCTCGGACTTGGAATCTGCCAACTTGGTTTCATACTCAGCGCGCAGCTTGGCCTCAATCTCCTTACGCAGAGCTTCTTCATCTGCGCCAGAGGTTGCGGCGGCTGCGGCACCAGCCCCTGCTCCGCCGGCCTTGGACCCGGAGCTAAGATCGCTCACCTGCGCCTGCAGGTCTTCATTTTCATCCTGCAATTGGGCAAGGGCATCCTCAACGAGGTCGAGGAACTGATCTACCTCATCCTCGTTGTAGCCACGCTTGCCAATCGGCGGCTTGCTGAACGCGACGTTGTGTACATCAGCTGGTGACAGTGGCATGACTTGTCTTCCCCTTCGAGTTGATACAACCCCGGAGGTTCCAGGGCCTTAGGAGCTGCGGTTCCAGTTTATCTAAACCTTCCCCACAAAGTTATATGTGGTTCATAATACGGGTTATCGCATTTTATTGTAACCGAAAGTCCACAATAATGGACGTAACGCTGACTCTCAATGTCTACCACAGGTTACGGGGTGATGCGGGGTTGTCCTACAAGAAAATGGCCTGCAGGAAAATTGTCAGGAACGAGAGGATAAAAAATAGCACCAAGACGGAAACGTCCAGCGCGATTCCACCCATCTGCAGCGGAGGAATAACCCGGCGCAGCGCTTTGACCGGTGGGTCCGTGATGGCGAAAAGGGGTTCAGCGATGATCATGAACCAGCGCGGGGGATTGAATTGCCGCGAGAAGGATTGGATCATCTCGATAATAATCCGGGCGATCAGTACCCATGTATAAACCCTCACCAGAAAGATGAGGATAATTCCAATGTCAGTCACGATTACTCAGCCTATCGAATAGTCCCCCGCACATGCGCATTGCGCGCCGTACGGGGGTTAATGGGATGTGCGTCGTCGTGCCTAGCCCGCGCTCCTAGCGCAGACCGGCGGCGCGCTCCAGTTCAGGTTTAGCGATATCGGCGGATTTCGGCACGACGGCGAATACCTTGCGCTGGGTGTCCATGCCCTTCGACAGGTTGAGCATGCGGCCTTCCAAGCCGAAGCAGAGGCCGGCTGCGAAGTCGATGAAGCGCTTAGCGGTGCCGCGCTCGGCATCGGTAAGTTCAAAGACCACTGCATCGCCATCGCGGAAGGGCTCGCCCACCTTGGCGGCATCGTTGAACGAGGTCAGGGAAATTGCCACGATAGTCGGGACGAACTTTTCCTCGACGGGCGCCGGCGCCGGATTCGACTCATAGGCCTGCGGGGCGCGGCGCGGGGCGTAGGCCGCAGAAGTGGCCGCTCCGTTGCCCGCGTAACGCGGCTCGTCGTTGTAGTAGGCGTCGTCTTCTTCGAAATCCATCGGACCAAGCCCGAAGAAATTCTTCGTCCTATCAATGAATGACATTTTTGGGTCTCCCTCTGACCTAAATTTGTTCAAGTTCAAGCGCGTAAATGTGAATGATGTGACTCATGTGATTTACGCTGTGAAATGCGCTTTTGCGATATTTTTAACCTACTGGGCGCTTTCCCATGATGCTGGTTCCGACACGCACAATATCGGTGCCCGCAGCAATCGCCGCATCCATATCCGCGCTCATCCCGGCCGAGAGTTTGAGCTGCCGGCCAAGGCGTTCGGAGAGGCGATCCACGTCTGCGCGCACTGTAGTAAATACCTCCTGCGCATCGGCATCAAGGGGAGGAACCACCATGAGCCCGGCGAATTCTAGGTGCTCCGCCGCCTCGACGGCCTCGATAACCTCATCCAGCTCCTCACGGATTACTCCCCCGCGCGACGTATCGCCATCGGCGGAAACCTGAATGAATATTGGGAGGTTGTTCTCTCGCTGGCCGCGTTCTTTTGCCAGGCTCACGCCGCGGTCCAGCGCGTTGGCCAGCTTCACCGAATCCACCGAATGCACACTAGTAGCCCACCGCGCGACGTGGTTGGCCTTCTTGGTTTGAATCTGGCCAATCATGTGAAAACGCAGCTGGTCTAGCTCCTGCGCCTTTGCCCGGGCTTCTTGCTCGCGGTTTTCCGCTACATCTTCCACCCCGAGCTCCGCTAGAAGGGCGATATCCTCTGCGGGGTGGAACTTGGTCACGACCAATAGCTGCGGTGATGGGCGGTCGTGCTCGGCGGCAATGGCGCTGATGTGTTCCTTCGTTGCGGCAAGATTATCTGCCAGTTCTTGTTTCCGGTTACTCATGATTAGCCTCCAACCAAATCACACCGGCCTGGCGGCCGGTGGTTCCTTCGCGGCGATAAGAAAAGAAATCCGTGTCCTCAATGGTGCAGCGCGGATCCGAATCGATATTGGTAATGCCCAGGCCCATCAATTGGCGGATAAGCCCAGCGCGCACGTCGATGCCCCACGTCCCTTTCGCGGTCCTACACTTCGAGCCGGGAAGGCGCCGTTCGACATCGTTGGCCATTTCTTCTGGCACCTCGTAGTTTTTCCCGGATGCGGCGGGTCCCATGACCACCTGGATTCGCTCCGGCTGAGCGCCAAGTTTCTGCATCTCGCGCACGGTATTGACCACGATGCCGTTGCGGGCACCGAGCCGGCCGGCGTGGGCGGCGGCGATGACGCCGGCGGGGACATCGACAAGCAGCACGGGAGTGCAATCGGCGACGAGGACGCCAAGGCCAAGCCGGCGTTGCGTGGTCACCACCGCATCCGTGGCTGGAACCGGTGACTCGTGCGGGCTGTCGATAATGGTGACCGTATTGGTGTGGAGCTGTTCCATCCATACGATGTTCTCGAGCCCGGTCACGCGCAAGAGGCGCTCGCGGTTGGCCGCGACGTTGGCTGGCTCGTCGCCGACGTGGCCGCCAAGATTGAAAGACTCATAGGGATATGCAGACGCCCCGCCTGCACGGCTAGTAAAAACCATGCGGACGGGGCGGCTGGTGCGATGTTCCTCGTTTACTGGCATGCACACCAGCGTAGCGGTTTGCGCTTAACGCATGAAGGACGGCACATCGAGATCATCATCGCCATCATCATCGCGGCGCTGGCTTGGCCGGGACAGGCGGTAGTCTTCGCGGCGCTCCTCGCGGAAGCGATCGGAGTTGGTAAACAGGCCGGTGGACTCGCTGCGGCGCTCCTCGGGGCGGCGTTCTTCCACGCGGCGGTCGTCGTACCGGCGATCGTCTACGCGGCGCTCATCAGCGCGGCGGTCCTCCACGCCACCCTGGCCGGCGCGCGGCTCATAGGAGTGGCGCGGTGCGTAGTCATCGGCAGCGGGCTGGGCAGGTGCCGGGGTGGCGGAGTTGCCGGACTCGCGGTCGCGGTTATCAAAGAGCGAGCCGGGCTTGCGCTGCTCGGGGGCGCGCTGTGCGGAAGCTTCCTGGGCGGCATTGGCCTCGGCGTCGAAACCGGTGGCGATGATGGTGATGCGGATTTCATCGCCCAAGGTGTCATCGATGATGGTGCCGAAGATGAGGTTGACGTCTTCGTCGGCACGCTCTTCGACCATGGAGGCCGCGGAGTTAACCTCGTGCAGGCCCAGGTCGGAGCCGCCGGCGATGGACAGGAGCACGCCCTTGGCGCCTTCCATCGTGGATTCCAATAGCGGCGAGTTGATGGCCTGCTCGGCGGCGGTCATGGCGCGGTTATCGCCCCGTGCGGAGCCGATGCCCATCAGCGCGGAGCCGGCATCAGACATGACGGAGCGAACGTCAGCAAAGTCGACGTTGATCATGCCCGGGATGGTGATCAGGTTGGTAATACCCTGGACACCATTGTGCAGAACCTCATCGGCCGCGCGGAAGGCTTCCACGATGGAAAGCTCTTCCCCACCGAGCTGCATCAGGCGGTCATTCGGAATAACGATGAGGGTATCGCAAACCTCGCGCAGCTCCTCGATGCCGGCCATGGCCTGGCGGGTACGGCGCGCGCCCTCGAACTTGAAGGGGCGGGTGACAACGCCCACGGTCAGCGCGCCCATCTTCTTCGCAATGGAAGCCACAACGGGGGCGGCACCTGTACCAGTACCGCCACCCTCTCCGGCGGTAACGAAGACCATATCGGAGCCCTGCAGGGCATCCTCGATTTCGGACTTGTGGTCTTCCGCAGAGGTCTTGCCCACCTCAGGGTTGGCGCCAGCCCCCAATCCGCGGGTGGCCTCGCGGCCGATGTCGAGCTTGGTATCGGCATCAGAGAAAATCAGCGCCTGAGAGTCGGTGTTTATGGCGACGAATTGGACGCCCTTGAGGCCTTCTTCGATCATGCGGTTCACGGCGTTGACGCCGCCGCCGCCGACGCCGACGACCTTGATATCCGCGAGATTGTTGTTGGAAGAGATCATGTGAGCAGGTCTCACCTTTCGCTACTTTAAGTCTGCACGTGCATTAAACGAGGATTGTATGCGCTTCACGAGCGTGAATCGCGTTCCCCTCCATCTTTAACGACACACCTGTAATTTTCATGCTCATTTTACGCGTGTCGGGACTCTCAAGTACCACTTTAGGGTTGCTGGCCTGCGGTTTTGTCCGCCACTTCCGCACCATTGACACCACCTAAAAGAGAAAATAAAAGACCCTGCAGCGCATACGCTTCGGGCGCGGCGCGGCGGGGAAACTTTCGGGTCTATCGAGGCCTCCACCGAGGTATCTACCCTATCCGCGGGTAGTGACCAGTTCGGGGTTAGAAATATTCCATTCTTGGCCCTCCATCTTCAGCACGGTGGCGAAGGCGCGGGCCTTATCGTCGTTATTTTTATCGCTCGCACCCCAGAAAATGCGGCGATCATCCTTAGTGGTGAACTGCAAGGAGTAGGAATCGGTGACCTCGAGGGTGGCAACTTGGTGGCGCACGTCATCAGACAGTGCGGCAATGGCAGCCACCGCGTCTTGGGCCTCGGAGGAGCCACTGTCGATGTCCCCGGTAAGTTCCACCGCACCTTCAGGCGGCTCTGCGGAAGTAAATTCCTCGCCCTTGTCGTCGATGAGGTAGGTGGTGTCGTCTCGCTTCACGAAGGCGACGGGCTTGTGTTCCTGCACGGAAATGGTCAAGGTCGAGGGCAGATCGCGCGAGACCGTCACCGAATCCGCCCAGTCCAGGCTCGCAACGCCACTGGCGGCCTCGTGCGCGTCCACCCGCAAGAGGTTTTCGCCCTCGGGCACGCCCGCGGCCTCCTGTACCTGGGCGGCATCGAGCTGGTGCACGCCCTCCACCTCAAAGTTTTTCACCTTGAAGATGGGCAGTGCCCATACCGCGGCGCCCACCACCAGCACGAGGGCGAGCAGGCCGCCGATGATGCCGAAAATGAGTTTCTTCGACACCCGCACTAGTGGGCCCGCAATTCATCGAGGATTTCCGCGGCCACGAGGGTGATGGAACCGGCGCCAATAGTCAAGATGATATCGCCCGGCTGCGCGATGGAGACCACGTCCTTGGCTGCGGCGGAAAAGTCTGGCTCGAAGATAACCTCCATCTCTTCTGGCATCTTATTGGTGATAATGCGCGAGGTAATGCCTTCCACGGGTTGCTCGCGGGCGCCGTAGATGTCGAGTACAACGGCGGCATCGGCAAGCGCAAGCGCCTGGGCAAACTCAGCGTCGAATTCCATGGTGCGCGAGTACAGGTGAGGCTGGAAGCAGGCGATGACGCGCCCGCCATTGCCCTCGGCCGCGACCTTGGCGCGCGCGGCCCGCAGCACCGCGGCGACCTCGGTGGGATGGTGGGCATAATCGTCGAAGACGCGGACGCTGCCGCCCTGCCAGTCCACGCTGCCCCGGTACTCAAAGCGGCGGCGCACGCCGCTGAAATCCGCAAGCCCCTCCGCGATGGTGCTGGGCTCGCCACCCGATAGCACGCCGGCGATCAGCGCCGCCATGGAGTTGAGCACCATGTGGTGGCCGGGAATCTGCAGCTGGTAGCTCACGGATTCCTCCACGCCGGGCAGGGACAGCTGCACGGTGCACGCCATGCCGGCGGCGGTGGTTTCCTCCGCGGTCAGCGTCGCGGCGAGCGGAACGGAGGTGGTGCGGGCCTTTTCCGCGCCGCCATAGCCGATGACGTTGATGCCGCGGCTAAGTGCCTGCTCACCGATCTCGGCCGCGTGCTCGTCCTCCGCGCACACGACGAGGTAACCGGTATCCGGGGTGACCAGGTCCGCGAAGTCCGCAAAGACCTTGAAATAGGCATCCGCGGAGTGGAAATAATCGAGGTGGTCCGGCTCCGCGTTGGTGATGACGGCGATATCGGGGCTATAGCGCAAGAGCGAGGCATCGGACTCATCGGCCTCGGCAACGAAGGCCTCGCCGGTGCCGCCGTGCGCGTTGGTGCCGGCGCGGTTGAGCTGGCCGCCGATGGCAAAGGAGGGATCCAGCCCCGCGTGCTGCATGGCGCTCACGGCCATCGAGGTTGTCGAGGTCTTGCCGTGCGTGCCGGCCAACAGCACCTGGGTGTGGCCCTCCATCAGCGCGGCGAGCAGATCCGAGCGGCGAATGAGCGGGATATTATTACCCCGCGCTGCGACGAGCTCCGGGTTATCCTGCGGAATCGCCGCGAAGGAGGTGACGACGGTGGTGGGCAGCTCGCCAGAAAGCTTGAGGTTGTCCGCAGCGTGGCCGATGGCTACCTTGGCGCCCATCGAGCGCAATACCTCCACCGGGGTGGAGTCCTTCACATCGGAGCCGGTCACGACGGCGCCGCGGGCGGCGAGGATGCGGGCAAGACCCGACATGCCGGAACCACCAATGCCGATGAGGTGGACGCGGCTGAGATCGTACTGTGCGGGATCGGTCATTTACTTATCCTTCTTTCCTGCCTGCAGTTCTGCGTCCTGCACGCGGGTGGCGATGCGGTCAGCGATGATATTCGCCGCATCCCCCGCCTTAGACTGGGCGGCGGCCTGCGTCATGGATTTCAGGCGCTCTGGATCATCGAGGATGGCGCGGACCTCTTCGATGAGGCGATCGGCGCCCAATTCGGCATCGGCAATCTGCACCGCAGCGCCGGCCTCTACCATTTCGCGCGAGTTCAAAGCCTGTTCGCCGTTGCCGTGCGGCAGCGGGACGTAGATGGCGGGAAGGCCCGCGGCAGAGACCTCAGCCACCGTCATCGCGCCCGAGCGGCACACCACCAGGTCCGCTGCGGCCAGCGCGCCGGCCATGTCGTCGATATACGGCAGAGCGGCGTAGTTGGGGTACGGCTTGGGCGAATCGTTTTTCTTGCCATAGGCGTGCAGGAGCTGGAAGTCCTTAG
This sequence comes from Corynebacterium sp. KPL2861, assembly GCF_040225475.1. Taxonomy (NCBI): domain Bacteria; kingdom Bacillati; phylum Actinomycetota; class Actinomycetes; order Mycobacteriales; family Corynebacteriaceae; genus Corynebacterium; species Corynebacterium sp. KPL2861. The sequence continues at coordinate 45,558 of NZ_JBEHFW010000003.1, read as the reverse complement.
TGAGGTCCTCCGCTGCGCCCGCTACGGCGCCGTTGATGCTGGCCGCTCCTTGGGAGCCGCCGGTAATGAGGATGGTGGGCAGCTGCGCTAAATCCCACTTCGTGCGGGCATCCGCAGCGGTATTCCCGTCCTTATCCCCGGCAGCCGCGGCCAGGCTGGGGCGCACTGGGATGCCGATGACCTCGCCCTCCATGCCGGAATTGGCGTGGGCATTAAGGCCGATGCCGCCGAGCTTCACGCCCAGCTTATTGGCCATGCCTGCCAAGGCATTGGTCTCGAGGACGTAAAACGGAATACCTAAGGTCTTCGCCGCTATATAGGCGGGCCCAGAGACGTATCCGCCGGTGCCGAAGACGACATCGGCCTCCACATCCTTTAAGACCTTCCTCGCTTGGCGCACAGAGCGTGCAAGCTTGACTGGCAGCTTGGCTAGGTTGGTGCTCACCTTGCGGGGAATCGGCACGGGGGTAATCAGGCGCAGGTCCACGCCGCGGGCGGGAATAATATCGCTTTCCAGCCCCTTTTCTGTACCTAATGCAGTAATCCGAGCGCCGTAGCGCTCGCGCAAAGCTTCACCGACGGCAAGGGCGGGCTCAATATGTCCTGCAGTGCCGCCACCTGCAAGGACGACGGAAAATGGCGTGGAATTCATAGCCTAAAGGCTACCAGCGCCTACCGCCTCGGGCGGTGCTCGGCGCGCGGATACCTCCGCCCACTTCCGGTCACCGGCCGGCCGTAGCGCTCATCGCGCACCCGCGGACGTGCCTCCTGCGGCTGGGCGTGTCGGCCCCGCGATTTCTGTTTCCGGGCTGCGGGCGGCTGCGGCTCACCGATGAAAAAGAGGCGATCAAACAGTGGCCGCCCAAAGTTCTGCATCGCAGAGATCTGCATCGGCTCGTGGCGTGCGACGTTGCACAAAATGCCCATTGAGCCAATCGTGATAATCGCGGCCGTGCCACCCGCAGAAATCATCGGCAGCTGGATACCGGTCACCGGCAGCAGGCCCACGACATAGGCGATATTGATAAACGCCTGGGTCACCACGCCGATAGTCAGCGTCGCAGCCAGCAGGGATTGATACTGATTCTGCGCGCGGGTCGCCGTGCGCAGCCCCACATAGCCCAAGGCGGCGAAGAGGAAGATCACCAGCGCGCCGCCCCACAGGCCGAGCTCTTCGCCCACGATGGCGAAGATGAAGTCGTTCTTGGCTTCAGGCAGGTAGAACCACTTGGCGCGGGATTGGCCGAGGCCGACGCCCCAGAAGCCGCCATCGGCAAGCGAAAGAAAGCCCTGGTAAGACTGAAAGCCCGTACCCTGGGTATCGGAAATATTGCCAAAGAGGGCATCGAAATAGGTGTGGAAACGGTGGGAGCGGAAGCCGCCGATGAGGAAGACGGCGACCAAGCCCAGCGCACACAGGATGCCGATGATGATGGGCACGCGCCGGTTCACGCCGGCGAAAAAGAGCGTGAAGACCACAACCAGGGCAAAGGACAAGGCCATGCCCAAGTCGCCCTGCCCCACGATGAGCAGGAACATTAAACCAGCGATGAGCGAGTACATCATGAACGGGTCCGAGAGCTTGAGGGAATGATGTTCCTTATCCGCCAAGACCGAGGCACCGAACATGCCCACCGTGATGCGCGCGAGCTCGGACGGCTGCAGGGAAATCGGACCGACGTAGATCCACGACTGGGAACCCACCTCCTCGCGGCCGGTACCAACGCCCGGGATGAGCACCGCGATCAGCAACAAGATGGAAAGGGCCAAAAGCCACGGGATGAATTTGCGCAGCGTCTGCGGGGACACCTTCAGGCCGAGCCAGAACGCGCCCAAGCCGATGATGACCATGGCAGTTTGCCGCAGCGCTTGGTTCCACACGCCGCCATCTTCTGTCAGCGACGTGGCCATGGACGAGGAAAAGACCATGACCACGCCAATGCCGATGAGCGAGAAGATAATCAGGCGCAGCAGCTGATAATCCAGCCCGGCTTGCTGGCGGGCTTGTTCGCGCACGTCATTAATGCGTTCGCGCATGCTCTTTGCGCGGGGGCGCTGCGGGGAGGTGGCCGTCATGAAGTCTCCTAATTTTTAAAAAGGTCTAATCAGCGCGGGCGATATTCCGCGCCGCTGCGGCAAAAACGTCGCCGCGTTGGGCCATTCCGGTGTACATATCCAACGATGCCGCAGCCGGCGCCAAGAGGACGGTATCGCCGGCCTCGGCGTGTTGCGCGGCGGTCCGCACGGCCGCGTTCATCGCCGCCTGTGGGTCGGTGTCCTCGATGAGCTCAACCGGGGTTTGCGGGGCGCGGCGCGCCAGTGCTTCCGCGATGATGCTCTTATCGATGCCCACCAGTACCGCCGCCTTCAACCGTGCGGCGTGGGTGGCGATGAGCTCATCCACGTCCGCGCCCTTGAGCTGCCCGCCGGCGACCCAGACAACGGAGTCGAATCCCTCTAGGGCGGCATCGGCCGCGTGTGGGTTGGTGGCCTTGGAATTATCGATATAAGAAATCCCGTCGTGCTCGTGCACCACGGCGCCGCGGTGGCCGGCCACCGCATAGGCGGCCAGGCCTTCCTGTATGGCGGCGGAGCTGGCGCCCGCCAACCGCGCCACGCTCGCGGCCGCCGCCGCGTCGAGGACTCCCGCAAGGCCGGCCGGCTCGATTCCCTCGGCGGAGGCGAGATCAATGGCGTCCTCGCCGTCCAGCCTGGAGACCAAGCGCCCGGCGCTCACCCCTACCTCGCCTGCGGCCGGTTCGCCGGCGGTAAAGCCGTATACGCCGTCGATTCCTTTGGCGTAGCGGCCCGCCGCGGCATCGTCCTTGCCCACCACGGCGCGGGTGCCGTGCAGGGCCTTGGCCTTGGCACAGGCATAAGCCTCGAAGGAACCGTGCCAATCCAGGTGGTCTTCGGCCACGTTGAGTAAGACACCAACATCGGGGCGTAGCTCGCTGGACCAGTGCAATTGGAAGGACGAAAGCTCGGCGCACAGCACGTCAACCCGCGGGGTGGCGGTCAGGGCATCAAAAAGGGAGACCCCAATATTGCCCACGGCTTGGGCGCGCAGCCCGCTGCGGGCGGTATCGGCCTGCATAATCTTGGTCAGCATCCCCGTGGTGGTGGTCTTTCCATTCGTGCCAGTGACGACAAGCCAGGTGCGCTTCGGGCCGAAAACCTCGGCGTGGTCGAGGCGGTAGGCCAACTCGACATCGCCAATGACCTCCACGCCGGCGGCCTGGAAGGAGTCTAAGAGGGCGGAATCGGGCCGCCACCCCGGCGAGGTCACCACCAGGTCATACTCACCCGGTGCTGGAGCGTCGGTTGATACCGTCACTACGCCGAACTCTTCCTCCAAGGTCGATAGGGCCGCTGCGTTGGAATCGGCGACGGTGGTGTCTACGCCGAGGCGCGCGAGCATCGCCACGCACCCGCGGCCAGAAACGCCGGCTCCTGCTACAAGGACGCGCCCGCGCAGAAAAGGTGGTAGCTCAGCCATGATGAGTGCCTCAATCCTTAAATATCTAGTGCCAAAGATTTATTGCAGGTTTCCAAAGCTCACTGCAGAGAGCCAATCGCCGTAGAAGATGCAGATGCCCGCCATTGCGGCCATCGCGCTAAGCAGCCAGAAACGGGTGACAACCGCGGTTTCGGCCCAGCCGCCGTTTTCAAAGTGGTGGTGAATGGGAGCCATGCGGAAAAAGCGCTTGCCCGTCGTGCGGAAGACCACGATCTGGATGACTACGGAGACCGTCTCGATAACAAAGATGGCGCCGATGACGATCATCAGCAGCTCGGTGCGGGTGGTCACAGACAGGCCGGCGACGAGGCCACCGAGCGCGAGCGAACCGGTATCGCCCATGAAGATCTTCGCCGGTGCGGCATTCCACCACAGGAAGCCGAGGCAGCCGCCCAGGCCCGCGGCGGCGAGAACCGCAAGATCCAAGGGATCGCGGACCTCGTAGCAGCCGGCGGCCGGGGCAATCGAGCACGAGTTGCGGAACTGCCAGAAGCTAATAAGCGTATAGGCGCCCATCACCATGGCCGTGGTACCTGCCGCCAGACCGTCGAGGCCATCGGTCAGGTTGACCGCATTCGACCACGCGGCGATGAGCAGGTACAAAAAGACCAAGAAGATGATCGTGCCAATAACGGCGCCGCCGACGGCGATATCGAAGGTGTCGAAATCGCGGACGAAGGACAGGTTAGTCGAGGCGGGGGTCAGCCCATTGGCATCCGGGAATTGTAGGGCGAGGATGCCGAAGATGAGCGCGATGGCCAGTTGGCCTACCAGCTTGGCTGTTTTATTAAGACCGAGGTTGCGCTTTTTAAACAGCTTGATGAAGTCATCGGCAAAACCTAGTCCGCCGAGTCCCATGGTCAAGAAGTAGACCAATAGCCCAGAGGGGCTAAATCCACCGTTGCCTGTCGCGCGGGCATAGATTCCCACGATGAGGTAGGCCACGGTGATGGCCAGCAGGATCGCCAGTCCGCCCATCGTCGGGGTGCCCCGCTTGCGCAGGTGGAGCTGCGGGCCGTCTTCGCGGATTTCTTGGCCTTTTCCGACGCCAGAAAAATACCGAACCAAAACTGGGGTGGTAAAAATCGCGACGAGGAAACTAACGACGCCCGCGATAATGATCTGAGTCATTGCTAGAGATCTTTCTCCTTGAGATAGGGACTAACGGCGATTGAGCTGTTCTGCCACGCGCCACAGGCGCTGGGCATTCGAGGATTTCACGAGGACGACGTCCTTGGCCGCGCGCGCGGACCAGTCCTCCACCCCAGCAGGGGCTACCCGCAAGATATTTTCCACGGCCGCGGTCGCGGCCTCGATATCGGGGCAAAGTTCAGTCTGGATGCCGTGCGCGTGCGCGGCATCCACCATGGCGACGGTATGGGCACCTTCTCCTACCGCGACGAGATGATCCACGTGGTACTTCGAGAGCACTGATCCTAGGATGCGGTGGGCTTCGACGGCCTCGCCGCCAAGCTCGCCCATCTCACCGAGCACCGCGATGGAGCGGGCATCGGGCCGGGCCGCGGAGGTATAGGCCAAGGCGGCAATCGCCGCGTGCATCGAATCCGGGTTGGCATTATAGGAATCATCGATGACGGTGACGCCATCGTGGCGGGTGCGCACGTCCATGCGGTGCGCCGAGCTCGTCTGGTGGCCACTCAGCGCTCGGGCGACGAGCGCAGGTTCCACGCCCGATTCGATGGCCGCTGCGGCCGCGGCCAAGGCGTTGGAGACCTGGTGCTTGCCAAAGACCTGCAGTTTGATCTCCATCGGCGCGACGTCGGGGGCGTGGAAGGTAAAGGACGGGCGGGCGACATCGTCAAGCTCGATGTCTGTTGCGTAGTACTGCGCATCCGCGGCTTGCGGGCGATTGGCGGAATAAAATACCACCTTGGCCTGCGTGCGCGGCGCCATAGAAGCCACGAAGGGATCGTCCGCATTCAGCACCGCTACCCCGCCGTCTGCTGCGGAGGGCAGGGCCTCAATGAGCTCGCCCTTAGCTTGAGCGATATTTTCGCGCGAGCCAAACTCACCCAGGTGGGCGGTGCCTACGTTGAGCACCACGCCCACCGTAGGGGCCGTAATTTCGGTCAAGTGGCGAATATGGCCAATCCCGCGTGCGGACATCTCCGCCACGAGGAAGCGCGTATGCTCATCGCAGCGCAGGGCGGTATAGGGAAGGCCCACCTCGTTATTGAAGGAGCCGGGCGGGGCGACGGTTTCGCCCTCGGCGCGGAAGATGGTGGCCAGCAAATCCTTGGTAGAGGTCTTGCCCGCAGAGCCGGTAACGCCGACGATATCCAGGCCCTGTTCCGCGGCGAGGCGGGAGGTCACCTCCCGCGCGAGATCGGATAATGCCCCAATCACAGCGGCGGCGGAGCCATCCTCATCGTTGGCATAAATATCGGCATTGGCGGCGTTACCGGTCACGCGGCCTTGGGGCTTGACGATGATCGCCGGTACCCCCACCGGCCGAGCGGCCAGCACGGCCACGGCGCCTTGCTCTATGGCTTTTTCTGCAAAATCATGGCCATCGACGCGGGCACCGGGCAGGGCTACAAACAAGCTGCCGGTGGTGACCTTGCGCGAATCAAACTCCACGAAGCCGGTCACGCGTTCATCGGGATCATCAACGCCATCCAGGCTACCGCCGGTTATCGCGGCGATATCTCCAATAGAAAGTGGAATCATTACTACTCCTTCGTATCCCTAAGAGTATCGCGATGCGTCGTTCCTGCCAGCTTTTCCTCAATGGCGCGCGCCATTTCCTCTCGGTCATCAAAGTACAGCGTGCGCTCGCCGACGAGCTGGCCTACCTCATGGCCCTTGCCGACGACGATGATGGCATCGCCCGGCTCCGCCCAATCCACCACTTCATCGATGGCGCGTGCGCGCGAGCCCTGCTCCCGAATATCGGCGTCCGGTGCGGCCTGGCGAGCGCCTTCAATGACCGCCGCGCGGATTGCGGCTGGGTCCTCGGTGCGCGGGTTATCATCGGTCACCACCGTAAGATCCGCCCGGGTGGCCGCAGCCTCTCCCATAATCGGGCGCTTGGTGCTATCGCGGTCACCGCCGGCGCCCACGACGACGCCGACGCGACCGGTAGTGCCCTCCAATTGCAGGCGCAGGGTATCGAGCACCGCCGCGATGGCCGCGGGCTTGTGGGCATAATCCACCACGGCCACGAAGTCCTGACCGCGGTCGATCCTTTCCATGCGCCCCGGAACGGCGACGTTTTCCACGCCGGTCAAAAAGACCTGCGGGTCTTCGCCCACCGCAGTAGCCATCCCTAGGGCGAGCGCGGCATTGGCGATATTGAATTCGCCGGGCAGCGGCAGCCGGAAGGAATAGTCGGTGCCGTCTAGGTTGAGGTCAACCTCCTGTGCACCGGTCGCCTCGGTAGCCGTCTGCCGGGCGGAGATCGTGGCATCGCCTGTACGCGTTGCCACCGTCGTAACCGGAGAACCGGCGTCTTCTATCTTTCCGCGGAGGCGCTCGCCCCACTCATCATCAACACAGATGACCGCGCGCTGGGCGGCCTGCTCCCCTAGGAATAGCCGGGACTTGGCCGAAAAGTACTCCTCCATCGTGGGATGGAAATCCAAGTGGTCTTGGCTGAGGTTGCTGAACCCAGCCACAGCAAAGTTGGTTCCACGCACGCGGCCGAGCTCCAAAGCATGGGAGGAGACCTCCATGACCACGTGGGTCACGCCCTCGTCCTTCATGCGGGCGAAAAGCTCTTGCAGCCGTGGGGCTTCCGGCGTGGTCAAAGAGGTGGGCACCGGCGTGCGATTGATGCGGGTGCCGGTGGTTCCGATAAGGCCGACGGAGTGCCCGGCCTGCAAGAGGCCAGCCTCCAGCAAGTAACTAGTCGTGGTCTTGCCGGAGGTGCCGGTAATACCCAAGACCGTGAGATCACGGGTGGGGTGTCCGTAGATTTCTGCTGCAATCGGACCTAAGACTGCGCGGATATCGTCTACCACGATGATCGGCCGGGTTTCGTTAGCCTGGCGAAGGTGATCGAGCCCGGGGGCATCGGTAAGCACCGCGCCCGCCTTGGTATCGCCGACGAACTGGGCGCCGTGCACGCGCGTGCCCGGAAGGGCGGCAAATAATGCGCCTTCGGGAAGGCTCGCGGAATCCAAGCCGCACGCGCTGACCTCAACAGTGCCATCACCGATGACGCGTCCGTGCGAAAGCTGCGCAAGTTTTTCTAAGGAAACAGACATTTCAAGCTCCTATTGTTCCCGCAGGGTCATCCGCGGCGCTGGTGTCGAGGTAGGAATATTATCGCGGTTAAGCAGCCAGGAAGAGATATCCCGGAAGATTGGGGCCGCAGACTGGCCGCCGCCGCCATTGTCTTCCACGCCGGACTTGGGCTCATCGAGCATGACCGCGACGACGAATCGTGGGTCATCGGCAGGCGCAATGCCCGCAAACGTGATCCAGTAGGCAGAATTAGAATACGCCCCGGAATTCGGGTCCACCTTCTGCGCGGTACCGGTCTTACCGGAGAGCTGGTAGCCATCCAATTGGGCGTTGGCGGCCGTACCGTTTTGCACCCCGGCATCGTCATCTTGGAAGACGGCGCGGAACATATCCACCGCAGTCTTGGCGGTTTCCTTGTCCACTACCTGGGTCTTCTTAGGCTCGAGCAGCTTTTCCGTCTCGCCATCGGGGTCTTTGATCTCGTCGATGATGCGCGGTTCGATACGCTCGCCGCCGTTGGCTAATGCTTGATACACGCTAGCCATCTGCAGCGTCGTCCACGCCTGGCCCTGGCCGATGGGCAAGTTGGCAAAGGTGCCGCCGGACCATTGCTCTTGGTCTGGCACCGTGCCGGCGGATTCATTCGGAAGCTCAACGCCCGTGTTAGCGCCCAAGCCAAACTTCTTCAGGTACTCGGCATATTTCTCGGGGCCAAGCTTATCCGCGATCATCAAGGTGCCCACGTTGGAGGACTTACCAAAGATGCCGGTGGTGGTATACGGCTCGGTGCCGTGAGTCCAGGCATCGTTGACGGTCACGCCAGCCATATCGATGGAGCCCGGAACCTGGTGCACCTCATCCGGAGTGGTAATACCCTCCTGCAATGCGGCTGCCGCCGTCACTATCTTGGCAACGGAACCCGGCTCATAGGGATGGGAGATGCTGCGGTTCTCGAAATCCTTGCCCTCTTTAAGCTGGTCTTCGATATTCTTATTCGGATCCACCGTATCGGTATTAGCCATGGCGAGCACCTGGCCCGTCGCGGCATCAAGCACAACGGCCTCGGCACCCTCCGCCTGGGAATTGGCCTTGGCCTTTTCCAGCTTTTGCTGGACGTAAGTCTGCAGGTCCAAATCCAGGGTGAGGGTGACATCGCGACCATCGACGGCATCCACAACATCGCGCAGCGTGCCGGGGATGACCTGCCCATCGGCGGAGACATCCTCCGTTGACTGCCCATCAATGCCGGTCAGCTCGGTATCGCGGGCGGCCTCAAAGCCAAATTGTCCGTGGCCGTCCATCGAGACCTTGCCCACGACGTTTTCTGCAATCGCCCCATTCGGGTACTGGCGGATGTCCTGCCGGTCAGCCGCCACGCCGTGGTACTTATTGGAAATCTCTACGGCAACATCCGGGTCCACATTGCGGACCAAGACCTCGTACTGCGTATCGGCCTTGAGCTTGTTTTTAATATCGCTCGCATCGACCTTGGAGGCAGAGGCACCCGAATCCTCAATCATCTTCGGGATGCCCTCAGCCATCTCCTTGAGTTTGTCCTCCATTTGTTTGGTGAGGTACTCATCTTTTTTGCTGTCATCCATGCCCTCGAGTTTCCCCTCGGACGTGGCTTCCATTTCCGCCTGCTCTTTCAGCTCATCGCGCAGGCGCGTGGGAGAGACAGTCAAGGAACGAGACTTCATCGTATAGGCCAAACGCTGGCCATCCCGGTCCAGGATCTCTCCCCGGCGGGCCGGGTCGATATAGACGCGTTCGCGCTGGGTAACGGCCTTTGCCGCAAGATCTGGGCCCCAGACCAATTGCACCCAAGCAAGGCGGCCGGCCAAAGCGACGGTGGCGACGACAACACAGGTCAAAATAATGCGCAGGCGCTGGCGCATGATCGCTTTTTGGGGCACAACAGAGCTAGCTGCGCGGCGCGGCCGCGGACGGTATCCACGGTTGCCACCATTATTCGGTGCAGTCACGGTGCTCAGTCACCTTCCCTTCGCCGCCACAGGTTCTTGCGTGTATCGATTGTGCCCTACAAGATGGGCAGTGCCCGCGCTACCACGCGCGAGCACAGAGAATTTCACCACTTATTCTGTCCGTTTAATCGGCCTGACTGGTGTACGGCGCGCGGGCGGGAAGGTTGGGGCGATTATCGCTGGCGTCATCGCGATTATCGTCGTTATCGCTGCCGCGGTGCTCATCCCGATCCTCGTCCGCATCATTACCGCGGGCATGTTGCTGTTGTCCGCGCGGCACAGCGTTGAGGGAATCAGACATTCCCTCCGTATCCTTCGGGTCGCTCGAGGCTTGGCCCGGGCGGATGGGTTCACCGTTGACATCGATAAGCTTTTCCGTATCCGGAGTGCCTTCGCGCTTGGCGATGATCTCGCCATCCCCGCCTACTTCAGTCACGCCGGGTTGCTTCGGCACGGCCATGCCCAATTCATCCGCGCGGCGGGCAATATCAGCCGAGGAGCTTAAGTTTTCTGCGTCCCGGTTCAGCGATTCAATCTGGTTATCCAACTGCGACTCCTGCACCGTCAGCTGCTGGATTTTAAACGTCTGCGAGGTGGACAAACCAGATAGCCACATGGCCAGCACTACCCCGCCAATGAGCAAGGTAACGGCCAAGACGGCAACGCGGGCAAATGCGTTATTCTGCTTCGTCTGTTGCTGCAGCCGCCGGCCGCGGAAGCTGACGACCTGCTTCGAACCAAGCCGGTTCGCTCCGCGGTGCGGAACCCGGGTACGGCTAGGGGCCGTCCGGCGCGCCGTTTTCCCGGTAGCTCTAGGGGCGGTGCGCTCGCGCACAGCGGTAGGCGCTCCCGTATCGATTCCGGTGGTGAAGTCTCGGCTGGCGCCCATGCTGCGAGTGGCCTCTCTGTCGCGGCTGTCCGTCAAGTGCTGGTTTCGGCGTGGGATGGTGCTCATTTGTTGCCTCCCGGGGGTAAAAATTCTGGCGTGCCTTCGAGCCGTTCTAGAGCCCGCACGCGCACCGACGCGGCGCGGGAATTTTCTTCTACTTCCGCCGCAGATGCTTTTTCGGCCCCACGGGTAACCGTGGCGAACTCCGGCGCTGTGCCCGGCAGGTCCATCGGTAGACCGGCAGGCGTGGTGGACGTAGATAGCTCCTTGAATGCTGCCTTTACGAGGCGGTCTTCTAAGGACTGGTAGCTCATAAAGACCGCGCGCGCCCCAATGGAAAGCGCACTGGTGATTACGGGAAGCACATTTTCAATGGCTTCCAACTCGCGGTTTACCTCTATCCGCAGCGCTTGGAACGTGCGCTTTGCCGGGTGCCCGCCCGTGCGGCGTGTTGCCGCCGGGATGGTCGAGTATAAAAGCTCAACCAAGCGGCCCGAGGTGCTAAACGGTTCCTTCTCTCGCTCCTTGAGCACGGCGGAGGCAATCTTGCCCGCAAAGCGCTCGTCACCATAGGTCTTGAGAATCCGCGCCAAATCCCCGTGCGAATACGTATTGAGCACGTCAGCAGCGGTAAGCCCGTGGCTCGGATCCATCCGCATATCCAGCGGCGCGTCCGTCTTATAGGCAAAGCCGCGCTCGGCCTGATCCAGCTGCATGGAAGAAACACCCAAATCGAAGAGGGCTCCCGCAATACCGTGGGTGCGGGCAGTGTCAAAGATGCCGCCCTCGCCCTGGGCAATGGCGGTACCGAGCTCATCGAAGCGAGCATTAACCGTGCAAAAACGCGGGCCGAAGGGCTCTAGCCTGGCCGAAGCATTGCGCAATGCCTGCTCATCGCGGTCCACACCGATAACGCGCGCCTGCGGATAGGTCTGGAGGAAGTACTCGCTGTGGCCGCCGGCACCCAGGGTGGCATCGACAAGCACAGCCTGCGAGCCCGCAGCCTCCACTCCGGGGCGCAGGAGCTCTGCCATGCGCTCGCGCATGACCGGCACATGGCCGTGGTTATCCGCCACATCGTAATTAAGGTCAGTTGTAGTCATTACTCCCCGCGTCCCCCTTTCTTATTTCCGCTGTGCAGGACTTCCTATCGTGGAAAGCACGACGAGTGCATATAGGGCCCTGTCCGAGGCAGGTTTCTGATATCGGGGAAGTACACCAGAATCATCCGCCTCGGACAGAGTCCTTACACGCACTCGAGATGCGGGCTTTTACAGCAAGCCCGCAAGTACGTCATCGGCATCTGCTGCCGAATACGCATCTTCAGTTTGCGATTGATACTCAGCCCACGCGGCTGCATCCCAAATTTCGAGGAAATCTACTGAGCCAACCACCACGCACTCTTTGGACAAGCCCGCGTACTCACGGTGGCCTGCGGACAAGGTGATGCGACCATGCCCGTCGGGCCGCTGTTCGTCCGCACTTGCCGCCAAGTTACGAATGAAAGCGCGCGCTTCCGGGTTGGTTCGAGAAACCGCCGCAGCCTTCCGTGCGCGTTCGGCGAACTCTTCGCGCGGGTACACGGCCAAAGAATGGTCCTGCCCCTTGGTAACCATCAGGCCACCGGCGAGCTCGTCGCGAAATTTTGCAGGAAGCGTTAAGCGCCCTTTGTCATCAAGCTTCGGAGTGTAGGTTCCGAGAAACATCCCGGCGTCCACCTTCCTCACTCGACAACTCCGGATTCCCTCACGTCAGAAGAGAGTTTTTCAACCCCATTCCTCCGCTGCGCCCCACTCTACCCCACTTTCCCCCACATGCCCCACTTAAATCGCCATATTCTTAATAAATCAAAAAATATGTGCAGTTAAAAGGGTGTTTTTACGGTGGGGAGAAATCCCGCGCCCCACCTTGACAACCTCGAAAATCCACCCCTTTAGCCCCACTTATAACATCCAGATCGCCCCACCTCATATGCCACTTACAGCGCAATGCCTGCATATTGGTCCTGCTACCACCCTCTGCTACCCACAATCCCCCACCGCGCCACGGTTTTGGTCAGAAGGTGGGGCAAAGTGGGAAATTTTGGTAAGGCGTAAAAAATCCCCAGCCACCCTTCTTGGTGACTGGGGAAATGAAGAGTTCGCGGCTAGCTTTCCTCAAAGCGCCGACGGAAGTTTTCTTCCAGCTTGCTGCCTACCCCATTGTTACGAGACGACGCTGCCTTCTTTGACCTCCCATTGGTGGACTTTTTCTTTCCTGCGCTAGCGGGCTGGTCACCGCGGAGCATCCACACGCCAGCGGCGAACATGACGAGGAACCCGGCGATGGACAGCGCAATAAACCACAAGCTTTGCTGCGCCAAGGCCACGCCGCCAACAAGCATGCACAGACCAACCACGATGAGCGCGACCCCACGTAGGGTAACTGCGCCGCCGGATCCGCCGATCGAGGTAGATTCAGACACAGAAGCGCCAAATTTAGGATCGTCCGCTAATAACGATTCCTCTATTTCACGGAGCGTGCGTTGCTCCTGCTCAGAAAGAGACACTTTTCCTCCAACTAGGGACTGGGCTTCGGCCGATATATCTTCTACCAATACTAACGTCCAGAGTAACCAGTATGTTCCCCAAAAGGTAGTTATTCCCCTCAACAGTGATTATGGCGCCGCTATGCTGCTGCTATGCCGCAAAGGATCCCAGAATCGTCTCGGTTTCACTCTCATCTAAAAATTGCGCCGCCTGCTCCATTAGCCCGTAGACATACTCCTCATCCGGAGTTGCATCCAAGCCAGATGCAACTCGGGCACGGGTACGAGAGTAGGACTTAAAAGCCTCGGCCCACTGCTTTTCCTCGGCCCCGACCAGAGCCAAGCGGTCCCAGGCGCTCGTTGGCAGGCGCCGGCGGCGAGAAACCACCGACACCGCTACCCGTGCGCCAGCCGTACGCAATGCAGACTGATAGGCCACCTCCAACGCCTGATCAAAGCGGCCATCCGCCGCGTAGCTTCTCGCCTGATCTAATAACTCGCGAGCCTGGAAAAGAAAGTGGGCCCGCTTTGCGCCCTGCTTGCCAGCGAAGCGACCGGTAGAGCGGGACTGCGTTGCCGAAATAATTTGTGCCATTGTTTTTCTCCTGTACTGCGCTAATAACTAACCGTGTTCGATTGCCGTTGACTTTAAGTAGCCAACCGGACATCTACCCCCTATTCTAGTTCACCTGTTCGAATTACTCAAGAGTTTTACCAGTCATAACTGCCTACACACCGAACAAAATTCGAAAACCTTGAGGGATCTATGGAATAACCCCGCCCCACCCTCTTCCGCCGGTAGCCACACGTATCTGGTGTGATAGATACCGTGAGTTTCGAAATCCGCCGCTTAACCCCGCAAGAGTTCTCTGTGCTGGCTCCCCAACTCGTGGAGATCTACATCGAGGCCATGGGATATGACCCGGTCACGTTTTCGCGCAGCGTGGACAATTGGCGAGCGGATTCCATGCGGCCCGGGTTTACAGCGCTTATCGCTGCGCATGACAACGGCGTCGTGGGAGTGGCCTATGGATTTTTGGGCTCACCAGATACTTGGTGGGATTCCGAGCTGCGCCGCGCCCTGCGCCGCAATGGCGGGCCAACGGAGCCCGAATGGGGCATGCTGCGCAGCTACTTTGAGGTGGCCGAAGTACACGTGCTGCCTTCCTTTCAAGGACACGGTTTAGGCAGGCAGCTACTAAAAGGGCTGCTGTGGAATATCCCTGCCCAATATGCTTTATTATCAACACCGGAAGCACCACAGGAAGCCAACGGGGCTTTTCGCCTCTATCGGTCTGTGGGCTTCTTTGATGTCGTGCGCCATCATCGCTACCCGGCAGATCCCCGGCCCTTTGCCATTTTGGGAGTGGGCCTGCCGCTATAAACCTGCGTTATTTCTTCTCGGCTCTAGGCGGTATCGTGTGAAAGTGTGACTATGACGAGTATTCCTGAGCTTGCGAATATCCCCGGCGCGGTGCGCGAAAAACTGGCCATCTTCTTGGACCAGCGCCGGGATCACGTGGCAGAAATCGGCGCCCCGGTCAGTACCGCCATGAGCTTTTTGGAATCATTCGTCCTCGATGGCGGAAAAAGGGTGCGCCCCATGTATGCGTGGGCGGGGTACCTCGCAGCAGGCCGAGGTTCGGAACCGCCTGAGGCGATGCTGCGCGCGGCATCCTCGCTGGAGTTCATCCAAGCCTGCGCGCTTATCCACGATGACATTATTGACGCGTCGAATACCCGGCGCGGGAAACCAACGGTGCATCGGGAAGCAGAGCGCCTCCACCGGGAATCCCATTTCTTAGGGGATCCGGAATTCTTTGGCACGTCCGTGGCCATCTTGGTGGGCGATTTTGCGCTTGTCTATGCCGAGGATATGTTCCAAGATTCCGGGCTCAGCCCAGAGGCTTTGCAGCGTGCGCGCGAGCCCTGGCGGGGAATGCGCACCGAGGTTTTGGGCGGCCAATTGCTCGATATTTCCCTCGAGGCAGCCGGTTCCGAATCGGTGGCGCTGAGCAATTCCGTCAACCGCTATAAAACCGCCGCATATACCATCGAGCGGCCCCTGCATTTGGGCGCTGCCATCGCGGGGGCAAGCGAGGAATTAATCTCGGCTTTCCGCGGCTATGGGCACGATATCGGCATCGCCTATCAGCTGCGCGATGATCAGCTGGGGGTCTTTGGGGATCCTGCCATTACGGGCAAGCCCGCCGGCGACGATCTGCGAGAGGGCAAGCGCACGGAGCTTCTCGCCCTAGCGCTACAGCGCGCTGATGAACGCGACCCCAGCGCCGCCGCTACCCTGCGGAACTTCATTGGCCGCACCTCCGATACCCAAGACCTGCTGCGCCTGTCCCAAATCATTGCGGATTCTGGCGCCCCCGATGAGATTGAGCGCCGCATAACCGCGTTGACGGAATCCGGCTTGGCTCATCTGCGTGCGGCGAACGTGGATCCGCAGATCACGGAAACTCTAGAGCACCTGGCCATTCAGGCAACGACGCGCCAAAAGTAGGAATCACCGTGGCCAAAACCTACTCCTTGCCAGTCCCCCGCGCGCTCCCGCTGGGCCTCGTGGCCTCGTGCGTTCTTCTTTTCTCGTCCTTTTCTGGCGGCTCGACCCGCAATCGCGGCGGCGTGCTCGAAGCACTCAATATCGGCTTTTTATCGTACGGGCACGGGCGCAACCT
The DNA here is from genome assembly GCF_040225475.1 of Corynebacterium sp. KPL2861. Lineage (NCBI taxonomy): Bacteria > Bacillati > Actinomycetota > Actinomycetes > Mycobacteriales > Corynebacteriaceae > Corynebacterium > Corynebacterium sp. KPL2861. The sequence goes on along the minus strand of NZ_JBEHFW010000003.1, from coordinate 29,738 downwards.
CGGGTTGGTGCTGTATTGGGTGGGCATCTTCCTCCTCGCCGCCGCCTGGGTCCTTGCCGGGCGCATGATTATTCGCCGGCAGCTTAAAGACCCGCGCCCGGAGGGAGGGGTGCGCGAGCTACGACGCATCCTTATCGCTTGGGTCACCCCATTGCTTTTCGCCGGCCCCATGGCTTCCCGGGACGTGTATTCCTACCTCATGCAGGGCGCCATGGTCCGCGATGGGTTCGACCCTTATACCGAGGGTGCCGCCATCAACCCCGGCCCCTTCCTGCTCGAGGTGTCCCAAGACTGGCGCAATACCACCACCCCGTACGGTCCGCTGCACCTGTGGATTGGCAAGATCGTCACCACCGTCGTGGGCGATAACGTCACCGCCGGAATCATAATCTATAAGTTGCTTTCGCTTTCAGGTTTCGTCCTCATTGCCTGGACGGTGCCGCGTATCGCACGAAAGCTCGGCGCGGATCCTGCAGTCGCACTGTGGATCGGCGTTGCCAACCCGGTCATCATCTTGCACCTCATCGGCGGCATGCACAATGAATCCCTCATGGTCGGCTTGGTGTGCTTGGGGCTTTTGGCGGCGCTGCACCAGCGCTTCCACGCCGCGCTCTTGCTAGTCGGCACCGCGGTGGCGATGAAGGCGACCGCAATTTTTGCCGCCCCCTTCATCGTCTGGCTGATGCTGCACCGCTACGCGCCTAAAGGTTCTACGTCGGTACGCACGGCGGTGGTCTTCGTCTGCTCAGGGCTCATCGCTGCCGTGGAAATCATCGCGTCCGTGGCGCTTATTACCTGGGCCTCCGGCACATCATGGGGCTGGCTATCCCAGGTAAGCGGCAACTCTAAGGTGATTAACCCCTTGGCTGGCCCAACATTGGCCGCAGACATCATCGTCCCCGCGGTCCACATTTTTGACCCGGACGCCTCCTATAACGCCATCTTGGGCGTCCTGCGCACGATCGCAATGGTGTGCATGCTTATCGGGTTGGTCATCGTGTGGTGGCTGAGCCGGCATACGACTCGGGATGCGATTATGGGCACCGCGGCGGCCTACCAGGTTGCCTTCGTCTTTAACTCGGTGACCCTGCCGTGGTACTACGCCTCCATCTTTACGCTCATGGGCACCTTCCGCCCGCCGTTGTGGCTGCTGAAGTTTACCTCTGGTGTAGCGTTATTTATCAGCTTGAGCTTTTCCGGCGATGGCAACCACCAGCTCTATAACTGGTTCTGGGTCATTGGCGTCATCGTTTTGTCCTGGTCCGCAACGCAGTGGATGTTCGATGGCGTGAGCCAAAAAGGCCCTCAGCTCCCCAAGCGCTGGGCTAAAAAGCAGACGCCTGAGCCCGCCGAATAACCTCGCGCGCCAGGTGCCCATGCAGGGCATCGATGGGCCGGCCTGGCAGGGAGTCATCTGCGGTAAATAGGTGGCGCAGGATCTCTTCGTCGTCATAGCCGCCATCGGTAAGCACGGTGATAACGCCCGTGACGTGCTTGGCGATGCTCCCCTTGTCGTTGAAGAATGCCAGCGGCACGCGCTTGCCTTCGGGCGAGTCCCAGACAATGAATTTGCGATCCTGGAGCAGGTCATAGGCGCGCGTGATGGGAAGACCTAGCTTGTCTGCCACCTGCTGCATGCTGAGCAGCTCTTCGCCGGCCAATAAGGAATTCAGGGAATTTTCTGCATTAGTCACGCCACCTACTTTAACGCGGCCTAGGGGATCGGCCATACTGGGAGGTATGACTAGGTTGGAAATTGGTGACGTGTTGGAAGACCGTTACCGCATCGATCGCCCCATCGCCCGCGGCGGTATGTCTACCGTCTATCGCTGCGTGGATATGCGCTTGGGCCGCCAAGTGGCCGCAAAGGTCATGGATGAGCGCTATGACGATGACCCGGTTTTTATCAAGCGCTTTTCCCGCGAGGCCCGCGCGATGGCGCGGTTGCAGCACCCCAACCTTGTGGCCATTCATGATTTTTCCGCCGATGGCGAGCCCATTTACCTCATCATGGAGCTTATCGATGGCGGCACTTTGCGAGAGCTGCTTGCCGAAGGCGGCCCCCTTACCGTTCCTGCCGCATTATCGACGCTGCGCAGCGTGCTCCAAGGCTTGACCGAGGTGCACTCCACGGGGCTTATCCACCGCGATATTAAGCCGGATAACGTGCTCATTACCTCGCATCACCGGGTGAAATTGGGCGATTTCGGCTTGGTGCGTGCGAGGAATGCGCAGGCGACCTCGAATATGATCGTCGGCACTGTCTCGTATTTGGCGCCGGAACAGGTCACCGGTGAAGATATACCCCCCGCCACCGACGTGTATTCGGCCGGCATTGTGCTTTTTGAGCTCTTGACCGGGACCGTGCCCTTCTCTGGGGATACCCCGATCGCGCACGCCACCGCGCGCCTATACGCGGATGTTCCCGCCCCATCCACGCGCGCTGAGGGCGTGCCTAAGCTTGTCGATGCCCTCGTGGCCACCGCCACTGCCCGCGATCCCCGCGAGCGCTTTGCCGATGCCGGGGAGTTTCTCGATGCCATCGAGGATATCTGCCGAGAGTTGGATCTACCCACGGTCACCATCCCAGTCCCCCGCAACGCCGCTGCCGCGCGCACCGCACAAACACCCACTGACTATTCCGGCATCGGCGCCACGGATGTATTTGAGCCCACGCGGACAATCCCGCAGGGCGCCACCGAGCATTTAGACGGCGGGCCCACCGAGGTTATTCCTCCCGAGCCCGAGCCGGATCCGCCGCAGCCAGACTTTGAAACGCGCCTCGATGTACCCCAGGCGCCCGTCGACGATTCCCCCGAGCCGCCGCTGGCTCCTGCTCCAGCACCGACCCCAGCCCCAGCGCCTGTCCCCGGACCTGCGCCCGCTACGGGTGCGGGAGCAGCAGCACATTCTCCCGCGCATCCTCCGGCACAGGCGGCAGAAGAAGAACCCGCCGAACGGCCGCTAACCAATCGCCATCCTGCCTCACTGCTGGTCTTTCTCCTCGCAGTGGTGGTGGCAACCGGTGCGGTCGCTATCAGCGGGTGGTGGTTTGGTTCCTCCTATTACGAAGGAACCCCTTCCCTCTGGGTCTAGTCGGGGCTAGTTTCGCAGCATCTCCGCGATGAGGAACGAAAGCTCGAGGGACTGCTGCGTATTCAGGCGCGGATCCACGGCGGATTCGTAGCGGCCCGGCAAATCCAGGTCAGTGATGTCCTCGGCACCGCCGAGGCATTCCGTGACGTCTTCGCCGGTGAACTCGAGGTGCACGCCGCCCGGGTGGGTGCCCAAATCGCGGTGTACCTCGAAGAAGCCCTGCACCTCGTCGACGATCTTGTCGAAGTGACGGGTCTTGTACCCGTTGGACGAGGTAAAGGTATTGCCGTGCATGGGGTCGGACTGCCACACTACGGTGTGCCCGGAGTCTTCGACGGCCTTGATGATGGGTGGCAAGACGCTGCGGACCTTGTCGTGCCCCATGCGGGAGATGATGGTCAGGCGGCCAGGCTCGCGGTTGGGATCTAGCTTTTCGGCGTATTCCACGGCTTGCTCCGGGGTAGCGCCCGGTCCGAGCTTGATGCCCACCGGGTTGCCGATCATGGCGGCGAAATTAACGTGGAAGTCATCCAGCCCACGGGTGCGCTCACCAATCCACACTTGGTGCGCGGACAGGTCATAGAGCTTGGTATCACCATTATCGTCTTGGCCCAAGCGCAGCATGGAACGCTCATAATCCTTCAGCAGCGCCTCGTGCGAACAGTAAATCTCTGCCGAGTGCAGTGTGGAATCCTGCACGCCGCAAGCATTCATGAACTTCAGGCCATTTTCGATCTCGCGGGCCAGATCCTGGTAGCGGGCACCCGCGCGCGATTTGCGGACGAACTCGCGGTTCCATTCGTGCAGGCGGTAGAGATCCGCGGTGCCGGAGGAGGTCAAAGAGCGTACCAAATTCATGGCCGCCGAAGAGTTAGCGTAGGCGCGGATCATGCGGGCCGGGTCATGACGGCGCTCCTCATCGGTGGGTTCCACGCCATTGACAATATCCCCGCGGTAATTCAACAAGCCATTGGCGTCCGTATCCGAAGAACGCGGCTTCGCATACTGCCCAGCAATGCGCCCCAGCTTCACCACTGGAACGGACGCGCCATAGGTCAAAACGACGGCCATCTGCAGCAAGGTCTTAACGTTGCCGCGAATATGCGGCTCGGTATTCGATTCAAAGGTCTCGGCGCAATCGCCGCCTTGCAGCAGGAAGGCGTTGCCTAATGCGACATCGGCAAGCTGCCGCTTGAGCTTCTCAATCTCTGGGGCAACCACGATGGGCGGCACCGACTCGAGAATCTTGCGCACGTTATCGGCTTGGGTGGGATCCCAACTGGGCTGTTGCTTTGCGTCACGCTTGATGACGTCCTGGAAGACCTCCTCAATGCCCTCTGGCAAGGGTGGAAGATCGGGCAGAACACTTTGCGGAATATCTACTGTCCAACTCACTCTTCCATTTAACCATTTACTGCCTGTCGCTTGGTAGTTAACTGCTAGAAATTGATTCTATTACCCTTGGACAAGGGCAAGACCTCGGTGCAGGCGCGGAATTTGGCGAGGTTATGGCGGGCATCGACAAGCGCATCGTGATTGCCCTTAGGCACGGCCGGCAAGCTGGGGCGGTCGGCGAACTCCCACAGCTGCTTCAGCTCGCGGGTATAGCGCGGCAGGCGCTTGGGCAAGCTTGCCATATCGCCCCACAGCTGTGCCAAGACCACGTGGTCATACGCGCCGACCCAAGCCCATAATTCAATGGGCGTAGAGCTGCGCGTTAGAAACTCCAGGATTTCCGTGCGGATGGTGCGCGCAGGCTTCCATGCGGAATCCTGGGGGCTGGGCAGCTTAGCCAACACGTTTTCCTTGACCCAAGAATTGGCCTTAGACGGGTCAAAATCCGTGGATACGGCATAATATTCACTTCCGTTCTCACCGACGATGCCGATGGAGACCAATTCAATGGTCTTGCCATCCTCGATAAATTCGGTGTCATAGAAGTAACGCACGTTGTACAAGCCTAGCGCTGCGGCGATGGGCGCGGGAAATTGGCCCCACGATCGCGCCGCTGTAAAATTTTGCAGGTGAGCCGAACCGATAATAAATCCCTGTGGACCACCGCCCTCCCCCTAATCCTGTCAGCGCTTGCCGCCCTGTGGTGGATTATCGATATTCCTGCCTTATTCTCCGGTGATTTTCGCGCCTTTTACCACATTGACCTCGATGTTTACCGCGAAGGCGGGGCCGGATTCGGCAGCGACCTTTATAACCGCGACTATTTCGTAGGCACCGACCGCAACGTCTCTCTCCCATTTACCTACCCACCGTTTGCGGCCCTGCTCTTCGCCCCGCTCCAGTGGATCCCCCTCACCGCTGCCGCCGTGGTGATCACGGTCCTCTCCGTGCTCGCCTTGTGGGTCTGCATTGCGCTGGTATTGCGTACCCTCAACTGCCAACAATGGGCGGCGTGGTGGCTTTTTGCCGCCATGCTGGCCGAGCCAATTACGCAGACCTTTAGCTTTGGCCAAATCAATATCCTGCTCACCGCACTCGTGGTCATTGATTTGCTATGGGTGAAAAAGGCCCGCGGCATCCTGACCGGCATCGCCATCGCCATCAAGCTCACCCCGGCGGTCTTTTTGGCTGTCTTCTTCGTCCGACGCGAATGGAAGGCCTTCTTTACCACCCTGGGTTCCTTCGTGGCCGCCGGCCTCATCGCCTTTGTTGCCAATCCGCATAGCTCGATTGAGTATTGGACCTCTACCCTGCGCGATTCCGAGCGCATCGGCGGCCTAGCCTATAGCGCCAACCAATCCTTGCGCGGCTTGTTTACCCGCCTCAGCCCCAATAACGCAGAAACCCTGTGGCTCGTTGGCGTCATCGTCGTCATCGCGATCGTGTGGTTTGCCATGGAGCGCCTGTCTCACGGTAACCAGGTTGTGCTCATGCTCCTGGCAGCCTCCGTATCGCTGCTGTGCTCCCCCGTATCGTGGTCGCACCACTTCACCTGGCTGGTATTAGTGGGCATCTACCTAGTGGCCAGCCGCCGCTGGATCCTCGCCGCTCTCACCTGGCTGGCGCTTTTCGCCCGCGGCCACTGGCAGGTTCCGCATACCGAGGACCAAGAGCTGGATTGGACGTGGTGGCAGCACATCGTTGGCAATGACTACGTCATCATCACCGTGTTGTTGGTTGCTTGTTCGCTACCATTGGCTCTACGGCGGGGCGGCGCCGATCGATCCGCGGCGGAACCAGCGTCCAGCCAAGGATAGGGACCTTCCCCAGCGCCCACAGCGCCAGGGAAGAAATGGCCGTAAAGATAAAGCACATGGCGATCCAGAACCACGTATTTTCCAGCGGCCACGACCCAGCCAAAGACACAGCATAGTCATGATGCGCCATGTAGTACCCATAGCCCACGGTCAAGCCGATGGGGTGCGAGAGATAAATCGGCAGCGTGTGCCGGCCGACGAACTTCACGCCTTCTGCAATCCACGGAATGTGGCTAATGAGCACGGCCCCAATAATGCCCGCGGGCACCTCTAGCACCTGTTCCACAAAGCGCACTAACAGGTTTATATCTCCCCAACCCAAAAAGTCCGCGCCCAACAGGGGCCAGTTAAAAGCAATGTCTGCTTCGTTGCCGTCCCACGCGTGGCGCAGGGCCAGGCCTGCACAATAAGCGCCGATGGCCGCGGCATACGCTCCAACACTGCGCACGGTCCACGAGCCGTGGAATACTTCTTCTGCCGCGGCCGCAAAACGGGTAATCGGCTCCCGCAGATAGGCTGCACCGACGAAGATGGGAAGGAACATAATGGCCTTGCCAATAAACTGAAACTGTTCCTGCCAGGCAATAAAAATAACGGGGGTAAAGCTCAGCCCGATGCCTGCCCACGCAGGCAATTTGCGCACGCACCACAGAAATAGGTTGAACAAAATGAGCGCGTGGATAAACCACGCCATCGTATGGCCAAGTAAAAGATTTTGCAGCATCTCGGTCATACCCATGGAGGAGTCACCGAAAACCCACTGGTATTCCAGCTGTTTGGTCATATGCTCCACGGACATCCACACCAAATAAGGAATGAGGAAAAACCAGAGCCGGCGGGTAAATAACTCCGCGAAACTGTAACGAAAGACTTTATAAGAGAAGTAGCCGGAGACCAGAAAGAACAGGGGAAGGCGCAGGGGGTCGAGATAGGTATTGAGACTTGCTAGCCACGTTTGTTCGGCTCCTGGCACCTTCAGCGTGATGTGTAGGAGCACCACGCCGATGATAGAAATTCCTTTTGCGGTATCCGGCCACGCTAAGCGGGCCTGAGGAATTGTAATTACCTCCCTTTAATCTCCGCACCGGCGGGGTACCCGTGGCCGGCCTTTAATGATTCCTTTACATCAGCCGCATAGACATCCACATAGGGGTTGCCGGAGAGCTCGGCTAATGTCCCCATGACCATGTCCGTGAACGCGCGTATGGTCTCGTGCTGCTGCGGATCCAGGCCGTGTTCGCGCGCCCAGTCATGCGGGTAAATGGGGTCTCCCACTCGCACTCCCACCTTGGCGGGGCGGACAATCCACGAACCGATCGGGTTAGCCTTGCGGGAATTGATCATGGCGATGGGATACACCGGCTGATTGGTCTCCATGGCAATGCGCCCCATCCCGGTACGCCCCTTGTACACACGTCCATCTGGGGACCGAGTGCCCTCTGGGTAGATACCAAAGAGATCACCGCGCCCCAAAATCTTTCGCGCGGTCTCGAGCATGGCCTGGCTGGCTGATTCATGATCCCGTTCAATGGGAACTTGCCCGACGGAGCTAAAAAACCATTTCTGCATGCCGCCCACGAGGCCGGGGGTGGTGAAGTACTCTGACTTGGCCAAAAAAGTAATTTGGCGCGGGCACAGCAGGGGGAAGAAGAAAGAGTCCATCACCGCTTGATGGTTGGATACCAAAATCGCGGGACCCTCAGCAGGGATTTTTTCCATTCCTTCTGACCAAGGGCGGTTCCATACACGCAGGGCGGGCCCGAAAAAGATGTGCTTAAACGCCCAGTACCATTTGTTTTTCATCTCCAGCTCGTCCTTCGCTCATTCTAGTGGCCGCGGCGGGCCAGGTCAGCTACGCCAATCATACCTGCTGCCGAGCCCAATTCCGCGGTTGCAACGCGAGCAAGGGGGCGATGCCCAGCGCCGACTATATCCCGGCCCATGGCAGCGGTGGCTTCCTCTAAGTACATATCCGCATCTTGGGACACCCCGCCGCCAATGACAATGAGCTCTGGATCGAGCACATCAGACACGATGGATAAGCCTTGGCCCAACCACTGCCCAAAGTTCTCCATTACCGCAATACCGAGTGGGTCTCCCCCACGTGCTGCGCGTGCAACCTGCTCACCGGTGGGATACGGCGGCAAGGAGGTCTCATAGTCTGGCCGCAGTTCGCGCGCGGTATCCGGCAGGGCCGTGCCTGAGGCATAGCGCTCCAAACAGCCCCGTTTGCCGCACGAGCACTGCCTGCCATTCGGCACCACGACGATATGACCAAATTCCGGAGCAGTACCAAAGGCGCCTCGGTAGATGGTGTCATGGGTCATTAAGGTCGCGCCGATGCCGGTGCCGACCGCAAAAAATACCCAATCCTTCGCGCCGCGCCCTGCGCCAAAGCGCCATTCTCCCCAAGCGGCGGAGTTGGCATCGTGCTCCAGCCGGACATGCAACCCCAAGCGTTCCGCGAGGTTTCTCCGGACCGGGGCATTCCGCCACGGCAGGTGCGGGGCGAAGCGGACTGTCTCACACTCTGGGTCTAAAAATCCCGCCACGGCAAGGCCCACCGCGCCCACGGGGTAGTCCGCGCGCAGCTCCTCGACGATCGCTACCAGGTCATCATCAAGCTGGCGCGGATCCCCCGAGGTTGGCATGGTGCGACTCGCAAGGATTTCCCCGTCTCGAGTGATTACTCCACCGCGCACATTGGTGCCACCGACATCGAAGCCGATAGTAAGATCGGCGGAGTTATTTTCAAGCATGGATATCAGAATATACCGACAACCGGGCCAGGGTCACATCAAGCCATAAGCTTTCTCAGCCGTTGCCCCATAATCTCCCAGCTCCAGTGCTTTTCGACGTGCCTGCGTCCCGCCTGCCCCATACGAGTACGTATTTCTGGCGAACGCAAGAGCTCTTTCAAAGCATCCACGAGCTCATCAACAGATATGCCCTTGACGACGATCCCCGTCTCCTTCGTAATAGTCTCCGGCGCTCCCCCAGAGTCACCGGCGACGACTGGGACCCCGCAGGCCTGTGCCTCTAGGTAAACAATCCCCAAGCCTTCCACGTCCAAGCCTCCGCCGCGTGTGCGGGCTGGCATGGCAAAAATATCCGCGGCATGAAGCGCGGTTTCGATGTTGGGGGCCGGCTGAATCACTGCATCGGGGCAATAAAGCTTCGCCAATTCTTGCAATGCATCGTGATAACGCCCGCGCCCAATCAACAGCAACTGCGCATCGGGGAATTCTTCTCTGACCTGCGGCATCGCCCGCAATAATTGGTCTTGCCCCTTGCGCGGAACTAACCGGGAAATGCAGACGATGGTAGGTCCGCTCACTCCAAACTCCGCCTTCGCTGCTATGCGCTGCGCAGGGTTTGCGGGAGAAAGCGAATCTAGACTGACCCCAGAAGGCAGGTGAGCCCACTCCGGGTGCGGACCAAACGGCCCGCGCAGGCGCCGTAGAGTGTAATCCGAGATATACGTAATGACATCGGCGTTATTGCCAATCAGCCGCAGGCATTGTCGGGCCAGTGGAACCATAGACCACCCCACCTCGTGGCCATGCGTCGTTGCCACCACGCGGCGCGCCCCCGCCTGACGCGCAGCCTTTGCCATCAGCGCCAGTGGTGCCGCCGCACCAAACCACACGACGTCAATGGCTTCCTGCCGGATGATCTCCTGCATGCGGCGCGTGGTTGCCGGGGTGGGCAGCATCACGCGATGTGGCCACCGAATGACTTTATAGGCAACAGAGGCGTCATAGTCCTCAGGTGGCTGTTGGGTTGAAGCGAATACTACGACATCGTCTGGGTCGAGCACTTCTAGGTAGTCCCGCAGGTAGGACTGGATTCCTCCGACTTTGGGAGGAAAGTCATTCGTTACCAGCAGTATGCGGGCCACTTAGAATCGCGCAGTCCCCGAAATAGGCATCGAGTTGAGTGGCACGACCTGAACTGGCACGCCATAGGTCGAGGCGTGTACTACCTGGCCGTTGCCAATGTACATTCCGACGTGGGTAACTCCTGGGTAGTAGCCCACGATATCGCCAGGCTGCAGCTGATCCACCGGCACGGACGTGCCACCTGCAATTTGTGCTTGCGAGGTACGCGGAATGGTCTTTCCAATCTGCTGGTATGCCCAGTACATCAGGCCAGAGCAGTCGAACTGGTTCGGACCGGCAGAACCCCAGCCGTAGGGCGAACCCAACTTGGACAGAGCCGCAGAGCTAGCGCCATCGGCGATCTCTCCCAAGTCGAAATCCAGCTTATCCGTGCCGCCGAATTGTCCTTCCCAAGCTTCGCGCTGCTCATCGCTCAGCGCATCCACTTGAGCTTCGATATCTGCCTGCTGCTCTTCCAGCGCATCCTTTTGCTTTACCAGTTCATCGCGCTGCTTTTCGAGGTCCTTCTTTTCCTCGCGCACCTTTTTCGCAGCGTCAGCGGCTTCTTGCTGAACCGCTTCAGCCATTGAGGCTGCATCTGCCTTGGCATCGAGGGTGCGTTGCGCCTTGCGCGAAAGCGCGCCCAAGTATCCCATGCGCTCTACGGCGTCTGCTGGGTCTTCTGCAGCCAGCGCGCCCGAAACGGCGGAACGGGAGTCTCCTCGGTAGCGAGACTGTGCCAAGTCGTCCACGCGACCTTGCTGCGTGGAGACATCGCCCTGCGCGTCATGTACGCGTTTTTGGGCCTCTGCGGAGTCTTGCTCCGCTTGAGCGACCTCTTCTTCCTTGGCCGCGAGCTTATCTTCTAGCTCTTTGACTTCCTCATTCTTCGCCGAGACCTTACGAGCGACCTCTCCGACGCGATCCACCAGATCGTCTACGTTTTCAGAGGTAGATTCTTGGTTCGGTTCCGCCTCTTGCGCGATAACTTGCGGGATGCCAGAAAAAGAAGTGACAGCGAGGACTGCGGTTAATGCAGCAGCTGGGAGCACACGTTTAGACACGAGAAGACCTTCAACTCAAAATTTTCAAAAATCGAATTTACTATAGCGGGTTTTAGCCACCGTTGCACAACAAAACCCTCCCCTTTTTGCGCAAAGGGAAGGGCATGTCATCTCACTGCCAATTAGAAACGCACAGCGTTGTTAATCGGCATGTAGTTCAAGTCGCGCTCCTGCACAGGGGTGCCGGAGTTGAGCGCGTCGATGATGGTGCCGTTGCCGGTGTAGATACCGACGTGGGAAGCGCCACCGTAGTAGGAAATGATGTCACCAGGCTGGAGCTGGTCCAAGGAAACAGGGGTACCGCCAGCGGCCTGAGCCTGGGAGGTACGCGGAATCTGAACGCCAGCCTGGGAGTATGCCCAGCTGGTCAAGCCGGAGCAGTCGAAAGCGTTAGGGCCAGCAGCGCCGTAAACGTACGGCGAGCCGAGGACGGAGCGTGCAGCTTCCAGAGCCTTCTGACCAACGGTAGACGGCGCCGGAGCAGCCTGCTGCTCTGCAGCAGCGACGAAGTTGTCGCCACCCTGGTTGGAAACCTGGCCCAAGGAGGGGACGTACTTGTCAATGTTTGGGACCTGGTCAATGTTCGGGACGTTTTCCAGACCGGCAACCTCGAAACGGTAGTCGGTATTAGGAACAACGACCTCGGCAGCCTGAGCGACGCCTGGGGCGGCGACAGCTGCGGTTGCAGCGATGGCTGCAGTAGATGCGATACGACGGGTATTTACAGTGCCCTGACGACGGTGCTTTGCCACGAGAAAAACTCCAAATCTTCCTACGCGTCTACTTTCCATATCGAAAAGCTCTGACCCTGGGGCCTAGTGTTCATTGGAGGACCGTTCCTTTAGGCCTTCCTCCACTCGGCCCCTCACTAGGAGGAGCCAGATGCGACGCTTTAAATTTTCATTTCGTATTGAGCACCTTTTCGGGCGGTAACTCAATGTCTCGAATAGGTTACGAAATCATCACAATCAATGTCCATTCGCAATCCGAGATCCGGCTTCGTTACACGTTCGTTACCTTATTTTGACCAAGCCGAGACAAAGGCCTCATAACGAACATTCAATAAAGCTATTATTGAGTTTTAACGGCTATACACTGCAGAAATGGCCAAAATTCACACACGTCAGGCCTGGCAAGACGGAATTTGAAGCTAAAGTTAAAAGCGCCGAAAATTCTATATGTGACATTCGTCACCTGCTCTTAGGTGTGACCCCTTCAGTGTCACTAGCCTAATTCTTTAACAGTGCCTCCTCATTCAACAAACTACTTAACCGCAGCCGGCAACTGGCTCACTTTGCCTGGGATATGCGGAGCATAAACTAAGCTCCAGTCCCCCTCCCGCGACTCAAGACAGGGTGCTGCCTGTCTATGCCCCGCCCTTCAACGGGCAACATCGGAGCATCCCCCTTACGTAGCAAGGTTCTGCGGAAAGTGGCTTTCTTAAGCTCACTTAGAAATATGTCTCCCCGCCCCACCGTTCCGCATGGGTTCTCCTACTATCCCCAAAATTTTGCAGTTGTATCTTCGCCTAGAACGAACTACCTGACATCAATCCCAGCAAAATTCCCTGTCAACCCCCGTACATGTATGCAGCGAAGGCGACAGTCACGTTAGGTGCGCTAATAACACCTGCGCGACGGAAGTAATGGATGCACGCGGCCCCAAGTGCTCCGTTCTACAACCACATTGGTCGCCGTAAACGATGCATCAGCTATCCCACAAGGCGGAAGTGCCCAGGGCCTAGGTTTGTTAAGCTGAAAATTAGCTGTCCCCGTACTGAAATTCAGCTGAAATTTTACAAATACTACATTACCGTGACTGGAGAGTCACGGATTGCTACACAAATTACTTACAAGAATGGAGAAGAGAATGCGTAAATCGCTTACTCTAGGAGGCGTCTTACTGGCCACTTCACTTGCAATTACTGGCTGCGGGTCCTTTGGAGGGCCAGAAAAGGCTCTAAAGAATGCCGCCGACGAGCAAATGGAAGTTCACACAAGCCTGTTGGAAGCTGCTCAGCAACACCAATCTGGCGACAGCAAAAAGGCCGAAGAATCGGCACACGACTGGGTAGACCAAGCTAATGAATTCCAGACAGATTATCTCTGTAAAGGGCAGCGGAACACAGTATCCCCAGATGAAGTTGTTGCAACAGTCCAAAGCATGAATCCCTCAGATGTTCCAAGTGAAGACGAGCTCGAAGAGCTAAGGGACAAGAAGGACGATGCGGTCAAAGATCTAGAAGAGTCTGAGTCCTCGTCCGACGATGAAGCCTATGTGACTTCAGATAACGAAGAATTTGCAGACTATTTCAATACCAGTGAAATTCAGTTGAAGAAGGAAGATGGAGACTGGAAAGTTTGCGACAGTTCTTTCCAGCTCTTCTAAACGGTACTCCGGAGAATCAGTTGTTGCTTGTTGCCTTCTCATAAAGCAATATTTGGACTACGAGATTGATGTAGCCCATTGATCGTTGGGGTTACTCTCATCGACTCGCTAACAAAGTAGAAAAGGCCCCCGTTGTATCGGATATAGGCCAGCACTACTCCCCAACAAAAGCATCGGATTCAGACGCCAATCGCACCGATGCTTTTGAATACTGCCTGACGAATCCAGTTGGCTCGCCAGGCAGTTCTTTAGTTTGCTCTCGAGATCATCAACCATGCGCATTAGGCGCGAAGTACCCAGCTTTTACGCAAGCTTTCGCGGGGAAACGTCTGCAGGCCTTCAGCAAGAGCTGAGACTATATATTTTCATTACTGAGATCGCTTAACCGGCGAACTTCTCGCAGCCTCCTTAGAAATCAGTGCGCGAAGTTACCTCTTCCAATCCATACGCACCAGCCTCCTGAAGAAGGGCCTGCGGTAAAGAACTAAGACAGCAGGACCGCCCACATCAAACAATAGATTCAAAACAAATAAGCCCGCTGGCCGCCTAATTTCTGGCGACAGCGGGCTTATCTAGTGAGCGTGTATCGAGCTACCCCAAGGGAAGATTAGATGCGGCCGTTTTCCTCGTCATCACGACGATTAGCCTCATTGAGGCGGCGGAACATCTCCGCTTCCTCTTCGTGGTTCTCCTCGTGAATCTCGTGAACGCGACGCATGAGTTCCGGATCATCCGGGCTGAAGGTGCCCTGAATCTCGGAGTCCGCGTAACCAAGGTGGTTAAGTTGCTTTGGCACCTGAGCGCCTGCGTACTCAAGCGGTACTGCATGGCCGTCCTCGTCAACCGGGCCAAGCGGCTGGTGGACTTCAATAAAGGCACCATTAGGCAGCTGCTTGATAACACCAGTAGCGATACCGTGTTCGAGCACCTCACGGTCAGAACGCTGCAGACCAACACAGATGCGGTAGGTCATGAAGTAGGCAATCGGCGGCAAGATAATCAAGCCGATACGTCCCACCCAAGTCATCGCATTCAGCGAAATCTGGAAGAAGTGCGCAACGTGGTCGTTACCACCGGACAAGGTGACCAACAAGAAGAACACGATTGCTGCAGCACCAATTGCGGAACGGGTAGGAACGTCACGCGGACGCTGCAGAAGGTTGTGGTGCGCATCGTCACCAGTGAACTTCTTCTCCAAGAACGGGTAGGTGATTAGCAGTACGACCATCAGGCCACACAACAACGCGACCCAGAAAGCGGAAGGAATCGTGTAATTGCCCAAGTACAGTTCCCAAGCCGGCATGACACGAGCCACACCGTCTGTCCAGAGCATGTAGATATCGGGCTGGGAACCTGCAGACACCTGGGAGGGGTTGTACGGACCCAGCAACCAGATAGCGTTGATGGTTAGCAAACCGGACATCAGAGCCAGCACACCAGCGACCATCATGCCCATACCAATTGCCTTAGTTGCAAAGACCGGCATAATGCGGACACCGACAACGTTGTTTTCTGCGCGACCCGGTCCAGGGAACTGGGTGTGCTTCTGGAACCAGACCATGATCAAGTGGGCTGCGATAAGGCCCAAGATGATGCCTGGGATGACCAGAACGTGGAGGATGTAGAAGCGGTCCAGCATCAAGTCGGACGGGAAGTCGCCGTTGAAGATGGCCCAGTGCAACCAGGTGCCGATAATCGGCAGCCCCAAGATGATGGCGGACATAATGCGCAGACCGACACCGGAAAGCAGGTCATCCGGCAGGGAGTAACCGAGGAAGCCCTCGATCATGCCCAGCAGGATAAGGGTGCAACCAATAATCCAGTTGGCTTCGCGCGGACGACGGAAAGCACCGGTGAAGAAGATACGCAGCATGTGCGCAACCATCGACATCATGAACAGCAGTGCTGCCCAGTGGTGCATCTGGCGAACGAAGAGTCCGCCACGTACCTCGAAGGAAATATCAAGGGCCGTTGCGTAGGCGCGCGACATCTCAACGCCGTTCAGCGGTGCGTAGGTGCCGTCGTAGATGACCTTCGTAATGGAAGGGTCAAAGAATAGCGCCAGGTATGTACCGGTTAGTAGAAGAATGATGAAGCTGTACAGCGCCATCTCACCGAGCATGAAGGACCAGTGGGTCGGAAAGACCTTGTTCAGCTGCGTCCTTAGCACGCCGGCGGCGCTGTAGCGCTCGTCCATGTTGTTGCCCATTTGGGCGAGTTTATTGCTCATTATGACTTACGCTCCCAGAATGCCGGACCGACAGGCTCAATGAAGTTGCCTTCTGCAACAAGGTAGCCCTCATCGTCCACCGTGATGGGCAGCTGTGGCAGAGCACGGGCGGCCGGGCCGAAGACCGGCTTACCGTAGTGCAATGCGTCGAACTGCGACTGGTGGCAGGGGCACAGGATTCGGTTGGTCTGTGCCTCGTACAACGACGTTGGGCAACCAATGTGAGTACAAATCTTGGAGTAGGCGTAGTAATCGCCGTGGTGGAAGTTTTCCTGCCCCTCACGCTCGATCGCCTTCTGCGCATCGGAGTGGCGCAGACGAATCAACATCACAGCGTTGCGGTTGCCGTGGATGGAGTGCATGTGGTGCTCGTATACGTCGCGCTTAGCGTCGTACTGGTCACCATCGTTGACGTCTTCTTCCGCGAGCGGGAAGACGGTTTCCATACCGCCGGCAGCCAAGTCCTCGGGGCGAACGCGCACTAGGCGGGTAACGCCTTCGGTGGTGTAGTGTTCGCCGGACTCGCCGGAGTGCTTCTCAGCGATGGTGCCGGTGTCACGAGCGAGGTAAAGCTTTACGCCTTTCTCGTGCATCGTCCAGCCGGAGGTCCACAGCGTGCCGTCACCGGCGTAGTTCACCTCGTGGCGAACCTTCCATGGATTGCGGATTGCGCCGGCAAGCGGGGCGATAACAGTCAAGCCGAAGAGAACGCCTGCACCACCGAGCAGACCTTGGATGGTCTTGCGGCGGCCGAGAGTGGAGGTCTTCCAAGAATCGTTCAAGAGAGCGGTAAGAGTACGGCGGTCAACTTCTTCGGAAGGACCATCGTGGCGACGCTGCACGGAGATTTCTTCCGGCAGGATCTTCTTCACGTACTGAACGATGGCAAAGCCGAGTCCGAAAATGGACAATGCAGCGGTAATACCAAGCAGCGGGGTGTAGAGAGTGTGCCAGACGAGGCCGTCCTCCCCTAGCTGCTTGTACTGCCAAGGCCAGAAGAGGTAGACGCCCAAGAAAGCCAATCCGCCGATAACGGAGAGTGCCAGCCAAATGGCGACATTGCGACCCGCACGCTTTTCCGCGGGGTCACCTTCAACCGGGAAACGCTCCTTGCGGAACGCTACGGTGACATCATCGAGCTCGGTACCAAGTGCAGCAAGTTCATCATTGCTCATCTTATCGAGCTCTGCGTCAGTGTAATTCTTTTTCACATTGCTCATGAGCGCGATCCAATCCACATAGCAGCGGCGCACAGTGCGCTGATACCAATAATCCACATTGCCAGGCCTTCAGCCACTGGGCCGAGACCGCCAAGGTCCCAACCGGCAGGAGACGGAGTCTCTTCTGCAGACTTCAAGTAGGCGATGATGTCCTTCTTTTCATCTGCAGTCAGCTGACGGTCAGAGAACTTTGGCATGTTCTGCGGACCAGTCAACATTGCCTGGTAGATTTCCTGCTCGTTAGCAGGTGCCAGCTCCGGGGCGTACTTACCGGAGGACAGCGCGCCACCCTGACCGGTGAAGTTGTGGCAGGATGCGCAGTTCATGCGGAAAAGCTCAGAGCCCTTGGCAACGTCTTCGGCCTGAATCTGGCCGTTGTAGTTGGCGCCGCGAAGGGATTCTTGGGCGATGCTTCCATCGTCGTTGTAGACAATGTCTGCGCCGCCGCCGTTAGCAGCAACATAAGCGGCCAGCGCCAAGGTCTGCTGTTCGGTGTAACGAGGAGCCTTGCGCTCTGCCTGTGCGTCGTTGGACATCATCGGCATACGGCCGGAGTGAACCTGGAAGTACACAGAGCCGGCGCCGATACCTACGAGAGAGGGGCCACGGCCTTCGATGCCTTGCAGATTGGCACCGTGGCAAGTGATACAAGCGGTGTCGTAGATGTCCTTACCCTCTTGCACGAGGGCTTGATCATCTTTTTCCGCCGTAGCGACCTGAGCGTCAGGCGTCAAGGCAGAGGCCAAGACGCCAGCGCCGGTCAAACCGATGGCCAAAGCAAAGCCACCTGCAAGGGTGCGCTTCGCCTTGCGGCGACGGCGGGTCTTCTTAGCCGAGGCAGTGGTCTGCTCCACTGCCGCGGACTGCGAATTGTTATCCATCATTTTCCTTTAGATAACTCGAACACGGGAGGACTGTTTTGGGGAGAGGGTCGCCGACACTACTGAACCAAGTAGATAACGGTGAACACACCGATCCACACAACGTCAACGAAGTGCCAGTAGTAGGACACTGCCATCGCGGCGGTAGCCTGTGCCGGCGTGAATTTAGACTTAGCGATACGCGCCAGGATGATTGCAAAGGAAATCAAACCGGCGGTTACGTGCGCAGCGTGGAAGCCGGTGATGATGTAGAACACCGAACCAAAGACGCTGGACTGTACCGTCACGCCTGCGTGAATCAACTCAGCCCACTCAAACGCCATGATGCCCAGGAAGACAACACCCAATACCAGCGTGATGGTGTACCAGAGTCGAAGCTTGTAAACGTCACCCCTTTCTGCGGCAAACACGCCGAACTGCGAGGTCACGGAGGAAGAAATCAACACTGCAGTAATGAGAAAGCCCATTGGCAGGTTGATATGGGCAGTGTGCTCTGCCCAATCGCCTTCCTGGCCGTTCGCTCGCGAGGTGAACCACATCGCGAACAGTCCGGCAAAGAACATCAATTCCTGAGACAGGAACACGATGGTGCCCACGCTGACCATATTGGGTCGGTTCAGCGAGGCAACACGTGGTGCTGTCATACCTTGGTTAGAAACTACGCTCGTCACAGTGGTAATTATGGCTGTTCTGGACGCTAAAGTCACTTCAATTCCCCCCGCTTCCTCTATTCGGTTTTCACTAAATTGCCAGCTACCGATAAGGAATATCTTGAGGCCTATCAAGATTAATAACGCGGGAACTTTTTGCATTCTTTTACGACGGGACATCAACGCAGGTGACGCCCTTAAACTTCATCTATGGCCACGATGCCCACCGTTTCAACTACCTCGCTCACGTTGATTCGACCCTCTTCCGCAACCGGTTTCAGCAAATTTCTTAGAGAGATAAATCACACGGCGGTTTCCGGGGAAAATCGCTCTTTTGCAACTTTCGGTTGACCCCCGCAGAAATTGCGGTTTACGTGCTACGATGCGCTTTTGCTGCCCACTTAAAGCCTGGGCGCAGCCCCTCTCCCCCTCCCATAAAGAAATTGTGGAACCTCGGGAACTTTTCTATTTGATTTACGACGCGGATCGCCAAAGCCCTCCTCACCACGGCGTGGTGAGGAGGGCTGAGAAGTTTTGGCAGTGGTTGCGACTAGCTAAGTACTAGTGCTTTTCCTTAGGCAGGCCATACTGCAGGGACAGGCCGGCGCAAGCTGCAATCAAGCAGACAGCGCCCAAGGCGATGAGCCAGTAGTAAAGGAAGATGACGCCTAGGCCCAAGAAACCGATGGAACCAGCCATGGCCAGTGGCCAGATGGAGCTCGGCGAGAAGAAGCCCAAGATACCAGCGGAGTCTTCGGTCTCTGCTTCTTCCCAGTCTTCCGGTAGAACGTCGCTGCGGTTATCGGTGAAGTGAAGGTAGCCGCCCAGCATAAGGCAGAGCACGACGGAGAGGAACATACCCACGATGCCAACCCACTCGGCGCCGTAGAGGTAACCATCATCCTTCACGAGGGTGACGCCAAAGATATAAACAATCAGCGAGACGAAAAGGTAAGTCGCGATTGAGTAAAAGACTTTCGATGTTGCACGCATTGTGTAATGTCCTTATCTCTTATGCCGCGGTCTTGACGGAGTTGTCACCATCGGCGGTGTCACGCTCGCCGGAGAACGGGTGGGTGGTAACTGCGTACGGATCCTGGCCAATTTCCTTCAACGCCTCAGCGTTGGTGGCATTCGGGTTCTTCTCACGGAAGTCCATGTAAGCATTGAAGTCCTCTGGGGACACAACGCGAATCTCGAAGTTCATCATGGAGTGGTAGGTACCGCACATCTCAGCACAGCGGCCAACAAAGGCGCCTTGCTTATCAATCGATTCGATCTGGAAGCTGCGCTCCTGGGCGTTGGCCTCAGGGTGTGCGTACACGTCGCGCTTGAACAAGAACTCCGGTACCCAGAACGCGTGAGAAACGTCAGCGGAAGCCAGACGGAACTCGATGGCGGTATCGGAAGGAAGCACCAGAACCGGAACCTCTTCGGTGGAGCCTACGGTCTCAATCTTGTTGTAGTTGAGGTAGGAAAGGTCGCCCTTGGACTTACCGTGAATTGGGTTGGGGTTGTCCACACCCTCAGGGTCATGGGCGGTCTTTTCCGCTTCAGCCTGACGCGCTTCGTCCGCACCGTTGTAGTTCTCACCGTTGACGTGGTTCTCGGCGTAGCCGAACTTCCAGTTCCACTGGAATGCCGTGACGTCAACGGTGACCTTTGGATCCTTATCCAATGCGGTGACCTTCTGCTGGGTCTGCACCGTGAAGAAGAACAAGGTCATGATGATCAGGATTGGAACGATGGTCAATACCATTTCCAATGGCACGTTGTACTGCGTCTGGCGCGGGAATTCACCCTTCCCATCACGCTTTGCCTTCTTCGCGCTCCAGCGGAAGATTGCAGTAAGGAAGAGGCCCCACATAACGAAGCCGACAATCCAAGCTGCTACCCAGACCCAGATCCAGAAGTTGTACATTGCCTCAGCCTCAGGGGTCACACCCTTTGGCCAACCGAATCCCAGGAGGTTCTCTACAGCAGTTGGCGCCTGAACGTCACAACCAGCCAGGGCGAGACCGCCTAGGGCAAGTGCGCCAGCTACGCCCGCCTTACGGGCGAAGGTGCGCTTATTACGCTGTCCCACGTGTGTTCTGCCTTTCTGTCCACACAAACTTCTCGAATACTCACAGAGCACCCTTACCCAATCAGAATAATGGATAAATGCTTGGTTCCCAGCCTTTTTGAAGCTTTAAAGGAGACCCAGGGCGCTCAATTTATATCCACGATTCAGTAGGTTACCGCCCCACCTGCACAATGTTCCAACCGCACCCCCTGTCTGCGCCTTCACCATGTGCCTTAACTCACAGGGTGCTGTTCCAGCCATCATCCGAAAGTTCGCACCCTTACGGGGAAGCTTAATTTAAGCTTTTCTACAGCTTCTTCCAAACCGTGGCGCTTTCTGGTTTCCACCCCGCGCACCGTAAAGTAGGACAACGAGCACTAGTCGCTTAATTAAAAGGAGCTATCTTTACATGTGCGGACTTCTTGGCATGCTCGCGGCCACCGGTAACGTGGACAAATATGTCGACGCGCTGGAGCGGTCACTTCCTTGCATGCACCACCGCGGACCGGACGCAGCCGGCACTTGGCATGATGGCGACGCCGCCTTCGGCTTTAACCGCCTGTCCATTATCGACTTGGAACATTCCCACCAGCCCCTGCGCTGGGGCCCGGAGGACGAGCCTGAACGATATGCCCTTACGTTTAACGGCGAGATCTACAACTACGTTGAGCTCCGCGAAGAACTTAAGGCTTTGGGCTACACCTTCTATACGGAAGGCGACGGCGAGCCCATTGCGGTGGGCTACCACCACTGGGGCAAGGACGTCGTTGAGCACCTCCGTGGCATGTTTGGCATCGTCATTTGGGATACCAAGACCAAGACAATGTTTGCCGCGCGCGACCAGTTCGGCATCAAGCCGCTTTACTTTGCCACCACGGACGCTGGCACGGTCTTCGCCTCCGAGATGAAGTGCATCCTAGACATGGCTGAGGACATTGGTCTAGATCTCAGCCTTGACCGACGCGCCATTGAGCACTACGTAGACCTACAATACGTACCGGAACCGGAATCGTTGCACGCCAATATCCGCCGCGTGGAATCCGGCTGTACGGTCACCTTGAAGCCGGGCGAGGACGTCGTATCCGAGCGCTACTTCAAGCCACGTTTCCCGGTCCAGCAGGTGCCTGAAGGCGAAAAGCAGCAGCTTTTTGACCGCATTGCAGAAGCGCTGGAGGATTCCGTCGCCAAGCACATGCGTGCCGATGTCACCGTTGGTTCCTTCCTCTCTGGCGGCATCGACTCCACCGCCATCGCTACCCTGGCCAAGCGACACAACCCAGATCTGCTGACCTTCACCACTGGTTTCGAGCGCGAAGGCTATTCCGAGGTGGACGTGGCCGCAGAATCGGCGGCAGCCATCGGCGTAGAGCACATCGTGAAGATCGTCTCGCCGGAAGAATACGCCGAGTCGATCCCAAAGATTATGTGGTACCTGGATAACCCGGTCGCCGATCCTTCCCTCGTGCCGCTGTACTTCGTGGCCCAAGAGGCCCGCAAGCACGTCAAGGTGGTCCTGTCCGGTGAGGGTGCCGATGAGCTTTTCGGCGGCTACACCATCTATAAGGAGCCACTGTCGCTCGCGCCATTCGAGAAAATCCCTTCTCCGCTGCGCCAGGGATTGGGCAAGCTTTCCCGCGTGCTGCCGGAAGGCATGAAGGGCAAGTCCTTGCTCAACCGCGGCTCCATGACCATGGAGGAGCGCTACTACGGCAACGCACGTTCCTTTAACTTTGAGCAGATGCAGCGCGTTATCCCATGGGCCAAGCGCGAGTGGGATCACCGCGAGGTCACCGCGCCCATCTATGCGCAGTCGGAAGACTTTGACCCAGTAGCCCGCATGCAGCACCTTGACCTATTTACCTGGATGCGCGGTGACATCCTAGTCAAGGCTGATAAGATCAACATGGCCAACTCCTTGGAGCTGCGCGTGCCATTCCTAGATAAGGAAGTATTCAAGGTCGCAGAATCCATCCCGCATAACCTGAAAATCTCCCACGGCACCACCAAGTATGCGCTGCGCAAGGCCATGGAACAGATCGTCCCCGCGCACGTGCTCAACCGCAAGAAGCTGGGCTTTCCGGTTCCCATGCGCCACTGGCTCGCCGGCGACGAGCTCTACGGCTGGGCGCAAGACACCATCAACGATTCCCAGACCGAGGACATCTTCAACAAGAAGGAAGTTCTGGAGATGCTCAAGGAGCACCGCGATGGCGTCTCCGATCACTCCCGCCGCCTGTGGACGGTGCTTTCCTTTATGATCTGGCACGGCATCTTTGTGGAAAAGCGCATCGACCCGCAGATTGAACAGCGCGACTACCCGGTCAAGCTTTAACCTGGGCTGGGTAAAGTTCCACACCGAGCTTTAAAGACATAAAAAGAGGGTGAGCGCCGAGAAGCACTCACCCTCTTTCTTTATCCTTCTGTTTAGTTGAAGGAATCGCCACACGCGCAGGAGCCGGTGGCATTCGGGTTATCGATGGTAAATCCCTGGGACTCGATGGTGTCAGCGAAGTCGATCTTGGCACCGGTAAGGTACGGCACGGACATCTTGTCCACGACGAGCTTGATTCCACCCACCTCGTCGACCTTGTCGCCATCAAGGCTGCGGTCATCGAAGTAGAGCTGGTAGCGCAGGCCAGCGCAGCCGCCGGGCTGCACTGCGATGCGCAGGGAGAGATCGTCGCGGCCTTCCTGATCAAGCAGGCCCTTTGCCTTTGCGGCTGCGGCCTCGGTCAGAATGACGCCGGTTTCGGAAACTGGAGCGGTCATCACTTCTCCTCAAATGTGTCTTGGTTGCGTAGCCACTACCCTACCCGCATCTACGAGGAGGGAAAAGGTAGCCCATAGTAATAACAACGCCGTGGGCGGGCCTATTCCCCTCTTGGGGCCGAAACCTTGTAGTCTGATCAGCGTGAAACTTCCGTGGCAAAAAGATGACAAGACCTCCCCTGAACCCGCTCCCGCGCAGGAAGAAGTTCAGGAAGAAACCCACCGCAAGGGGTATACCCCTCCGAAAGGTCGTCCCACGCCAAAGCGCCAGGAACAAGAAATCGCGCGCGGCGTAAAGCGCGATCCACATGGGGTATCCGATGCGCAGCGCTATAAGCGCCGCAAGGAACTCAAAAAGTCCATGAGCAAGGACGAGTGGAAAGAATATAAAAAGCAAGAGCGCAAGGAGCGCAACCAGCGCAACCGCGAAAGCCAAGAGCGCATGGCTGAAGGCGATCCGCGCTTCCTCCCAGCCCGCGACCAGGGTGAAGAGCGCGCCTACGTGCGAGATTGGATCGATGCCCGCCGTACGCTTTCGGAATGGGTAATGCCGATGGCGCTTGCCCTTATCGTCGTGGTCTTTGTGACCTATGCGGCTCCAAGCATCGCCGGCCTCATCAATGCGATTGCGATGGTGGTTATCCTCATCTTCGCCATCGACGGCATCTGGCTGGGCCGCCGTGCTAATAATGCTGTCCGCAAGAAGTTCCCCGGAACCACCGCCACCGGCTTTGGCCTGGGATTCTACGCATTTTCCCGCGCCAGCCAGCCCCGCAAGTGGCGCATTCCTCGCCCGCGCGTAGAGCGCGGGGCCGACGTTTAAGGAAACACGCTGATGGCTGATTCCTCGCAGCTTTATCCCTACGGCCGGCTAAGCGATGCCGCACAGTGGCTAGCCGCCTGCCAGGATCGCTCCCCCGCCTCCGAGCCACAGCGGGTGCGGGCCATCATCTTCACCGAGGATGGTGAGGAGATCCCACAGGCCACGGAGACCGCCGCACGGCGGGTTGAGGCCAGCATTAAATCCGTCACGGTGACGGATTGCTCCTCGGCCTATGACCTAGGCGTGCAGGCGGCGGATGCGGAAATCGATGGTGGTGCGGATCTGCTTATTCCGGGCGGCATCGACAGCACGCAGGTTGCCGCGGCCGTCATGGGTGTCTTGGCGCAGGAGGAACCGGTGGTGGTCGTCGGCAAGCAGCCGAGCGTCGAGGCTTGGAAGGCCGAGGTTGCGGCCATTCGCGATTCCATGTTTCGGATGCGCGATCTGACTGGGCGGGAGCTCATTAAGGCCTGCGGCTCCCCCGTATTGGCCGCGCTGGTGGGCTTTATGTCCCAGGCGGCTAGGCGGCGCACGCCCCTGCTTGTCGATGCCCCCTTAACCGCCACCGCCACCGTATGCGCCGCCGCAGACACGCGGATCCACGACTGGATCCTTGCCACCAATATCACGCCGCAGCCAGCTCACGGGTTGGCCTTAAAGAAGCTGCGGCTGAAGCCCCTATTGGATCTGCAAATGGAGCCAGTACCGGCGCTCGGCGCCTTGTCTGCCCTACCCCTTTTATTGTTGGGCGTAGAAATTACCGCGGACGCCGCGCAGGCAGAGGCCTAACTGCGCGGCGCAGGTCCTCCTCGCGCAGCGTTTCACCGTGGCGTGCTAGACCAAATTGTGCAACCAGCCGTGGGCATCCTCCACAGCACCGCGCTGGATACCGGTCAGGCGCTCGCGCAAAGCCATGGAGACCTCGCCGGCCTCGTTATTGTTAACGCTGAAATCGGTATCCTCACCAAGGATGCGCCCCACAGGCGTGATGACGGCGGCGGTACCGCAGGCAAAGGCCTCGGCCATCTTCCCTGATTCCACATCTCGCTGCCATTCTTCGGCGGTAATGCGCCGCTCGGTAACCTTGTACCCCATGTCTTCAGCGACCTGCAGCAGGGATTGGCGGGTAATACCGGGAAGCAGGGAACCGGATAGCGCCGGGGTGACGATCTCGGCGTCGTCGCCGGTGCCGTAGACGAACATGAGGTTCATCCCGCCCATCTCTTCGATATACCGGCGTTCGATGGCATCCAGCCACACCACCTGGTCACAACCCTTTTCTTCGGCCTGGGCCTGCGCCAACAAGGAGCCAGCGTAATTGCCGGCGAATTTCGCGGCACCGGTTCCGCCCGGCGCGGAGCGGACATAATCGGTAGATAACCACACCGAAACAGGCTTAATGCCGCCGCTAAAATACGCACCGGCGGGCGAGGCCAAGAGAATGAAACGATACGCATTAGCCGGGTGAACGCCCAGCGATACCTCGGTAGAAATCATAAAGGGGCGCAGGTAGAGCGATGCTTCCCCGCCGGCCTCTGGAACCCAGCTCTTATCGATGTCCACCAGTTGGCGCAGCGCCTCGATGAACTCTTCTTGCGGTAGCTCGGGCATCGCCAAGCGCTGCGCCGAATTAATAAAGCGTTGCGCGTTTTGATCGGGGCGGAAGGTCACGATGGAGTCATCGGGCTGGCGGTAGGCCTTAATGCCCTCGAATACGGCCTGGCCGTAGTGGAAGACGTTGCTCGCCGGGTCCATCGTAAGCGGACCGTAGGGACGGACCTGTGCATCATGCCAGCCCTTGTCCGTGGACCAATCAATGGTAACCATGTGGTCCGTAAAGTACTGGCCGAAGCCTGGATTGGCCAGGATTTTATCTAAATCTGCTGCCGCCGTTGGCTGATTCGTACGGGTAATCGTGTAATCAAGCATGCCCACAATCTACTCCTTTTATCTATAGCCGGGTAGGAATATGTTCACTTTAGCGCGGTATTATGGGCGAAAGTTTCATTAGTACCAATTAAAAAGGAGGATATTATGTCTCAGCACGCTGTACCCGCACGTGGGGAATTTCCGGAACTTACGCTAGAAAAGAAGGCTCCGAAGAACACGCAGGCCCTACTTATCGCGGCATTCGAAGGCGAAGATGGCATTGAGCTTCCAGGAACCTCGCTGCTCAAGTCAGCCGAGCTGCGGGAAGCGTACGAGTCTCTCATTGCCGTGGGGGCAACCGGTAAGGCCAACGAGGTCACCCGCATACCCGCCCCCAAGAAGGCGGAGGCAGATTCCGTCATTGCCGTCGGCCTCGGCGATGCAGAGGACCTCGATGCAGAAGCCTTGCGCCGCGCCGCCGGCAGCGCCGCACGCTCGATTTCCAAGCTGGAAGAGGTAGCCACGTCCCTGGGGGATTTTGGAATCGCGCCCACTGTAGAAGGCCTCATCTTGGGCGGCTACAAGTTCAAGGGGCTGCGCTCTAAGCCCGGCAAGGATTCCGAGCAGCCCGCCGCTTTTACCGTGGTGGCAGAAAAGTCCGCGCGCGAGGAGTTCGAGGCAGCGAAGATCACCGCAGAATCCGTGCTCATTGCCCGCGATCTGGTCAATACCCCGTCGAACCTGCTGTACCCAGAGTCTTATGCAGACTTCCTCTCCGCCCAGGCTGAAGAGGTAGGCCTCGATGTAGAAATCTTGGATGAAAAGGCATTGAAGAAGCAGGGTTTTGGCGGCATCACTGCGGTTGGTCGCGGTTCCGCTCGCCCGCCGCGCTTGGTGCGCCTGAGCTGGAGCCCCAAGAAGGCAAAGAAACACGTGGCGCTCGTGGGCAAGGGCATCACCTTCGATACCGGCGGCATTTCCTTGAAGCCAGGCTCTGGCATGTGGGACATGATTTCCGATATGGGCGGTTCCGCTGCTATGGCCGCCTCCATCATCGCCGCGGCAAAGCTCAACCTGCCAGTGAAGATCACCGCTACCCTGCCGCTGGCGGAAAACATGCCAGGCGATAATGCCACCCGCCCGGGCGATGTCATCACCCACTACGGCGGCATTACCTCTGAGGTACTCAACACCGATGCAGAGGGCCGCTTGGTGCTTGCCGATGCCATCGCGCGCGCCAGCGAGGATAAGCCCGACTTCCTCATCGAAACCGCCACGCTGACCGGCGCCCAGATGGTCGCCTTGGGCGGGCGCACCGCCGGCGTCATGGGTTCGGAGGACTTCCGCGACCGCATGGCCAGCATCGGCCGCGAGGTAGGCGAAAACGCATGGGCCATGCCGCTATTGGAAGAGCACGATGAATCCGTGAAATCCGCCAGCGCAGATATCCGCAATATCAACGCCAAGCGCGAAGGCGGCATGGAATACGCCGGTACTTATCTGAAGCACTTCGTAGGCGAGGGCATCGAATGGGCACATATCGATGTCGCTGGGCCTTCCTTCAATACCACCGGTGCCTATGGCTACACGCCAAAGATGGGTACGGGCGTTCCTACCCGCACCGTCATCGCTGCCCTGCGCGAGATTGCTGAATCAAAGTAATACCCCGCGCCGCCGACTGGGCATAAAATAGCGGAGTTATGAACACTGCTTTAATCATCGTTGATGTCCAACACGATTTTTGCCCAGCCGGCGCGCTCGGCACCGATCGCGGCAACGAGGTTGCGGAGAAGATCGCTTCTTTGCAGACCGAGTATGACACCGTCGTTGCCACGCAGGACTGGCACATCGATCCGGGTTCCCACTTTGCGGAGGACCCGGATTTTGTCGATTCTTGGCCGGTGCACTGCGTTGCTGATTCCTATGGGGCCCAGATGCACGAGGCCATCGGGCCTGCGCTAGCATATTTCCGCAAGGGCGAATACACCGCAGCATACTCCGGTTTCGAGGGCGCAGCGAATGGCGTTTTGCTCGCAGATTGGCTGCGCGAGCACGCTATCGACGCAGTAGACATCGTCGGCATTGCCACGGATCACTGCGTGCAAGCAACCGCAGCGGATGCTTTAAAGGAAGGTTTTTCCGTCCGCGTCTTAAGCGAGTACTGCTCCCCTGTTGATGCAGACCGCGGGGATGCCGCCCTGGCAAGGCTAGGAAAGGCCGGCGCCACCATTATCTAGGCCGATTAACTTAAGTCTTGCCCCGAATCAGGGTTCTCCCCGCGCTCAAAACGGGCGCGGCGAAGGCGCTGTTCTTCCCTTTTACGCAAGATGCGTTGGCGTTCCATGCGCTCGCGCATGCGTTGGGGGTACCCGGTTTCTTCGACATCAAAAACGTCGCATTGCAATAGTTTTCTTACCGCGTCAATCCCCTTCGGCCCGCCGATGCGCCGGCGAATAAACTCACCATTTTCATCCACCACGACCACAGACATTTCATTGACCACGGTCTCAGGCTCGATAAATGCCTCGACAAATGCCTTATCGGCCGCCCACATTTTGAGCTCTTGTTCATCTTCCGGGCGAATAGTTTCTCCCGGACCGCGGGGCGGTCGCAGTGGCGATCGGGACTTATTGCGGCGGAAGAGGTTGAACATAACCCACTAGTTTACCCGCATGGAGGGTATTACTAACCCCACTACTGCACGATGACGGGCATCACGCTGTAAGATTGTGCGGTAGCGATAGAATACTTCCAACTTTTCGAGGAGTCTTAAAACTCATGGCGAACTCCGTTGAGATGCCCGAGCTGGGCGAGTCCGTAACCGAAGGCACCATTACCCAGTGGCTTAAGTCCGTCGGCGACACCGTCGAGGTGGACGAGCCTTTGCTCGAGGTCTCCACCGACAAGGTCGACACCGAAATCCCTTCTCCCGTGGCCGGCACCATCCTAGAAATCAAGGCCGAAGAAGACGACACCATCGAGGTCGGCGAGGTGATCGCGCTCATCGGTGATGAAGACGAGGCTGGCTCCTCTTCCGATGATTCTGATGACTCCGATGACGATAAGTCTGAGGACAAGGAAGAATCCAAGTCCGAGGAGAAGGAAGAAAAGGACGAGAAGAAGTCTGGCTCTAGCTCCCAGGCTTCTGGTGAGACCACCGATGTGGAGATGCCTGAACTCGGCGAATCCGTCACCGAAGGCACCATTACCCAGTGGCTCAAGTCCGTCGGCGACACCGTCGAGGTAGACGAACCACTGCTCGAGGTCTCCACCGACAAGGTCGACACCGAAATTCCTTCCCCCGTCGCCGGCACCCTGGTAGAAATCCTCGCCGAAGAAGACGACACCATCGAGGTCGGCGAAGCCATCGCCCGCGTCGGCGACGAAAACGCCGCACCATCCTCCGACGACTCCGACTCCGACGACGACAAGTCCGAAGAAAAGGAAGAAACCAAGTCCGAAGACAAGGAAGAGTCCAAGTCTGACTCCTCTGCCAAGTCCTCCGGCGAAGCAACCGATGTGGAGATGCCTGAACTCGGCGAATCCGTCACCGAAGGCACCATTACCCAGTGGCTCAAGTCCGTCGGCGA